>CALZAF010000005.1 GCA_945612775.1 uncultured bacterium
TGCTGGATTGTTAAGATGTAACATAAAAAACTCGCACTTCGTGATGAAATGCGAGTCTTTTATGTTTTGAATTTGAATAATCGTGATTATTCTGCAGTTTCAGCAGCAGCTTCTTCAGCAGGAGCGGCTTCTTCAGCGGCCTTAGCAGCTTCAGCAGCAGCGAGTTCTGCTTTCTTCTTAGCAACGGCTTCAGCCTTAGCGGCGTTCTTAGCAGTTTCTTCTTCAAGGCGAGCCTTTGCAGCAGCCTTCTTTGCATCAACCAAGCCAGCCTTAAATGCTTCAACCTTAGATTCTTTCTGTTGCTTCCAAGCATCAAAACGCTTTTGAGCTTCTTCTTCGGTAAATGCGCCCTTCTTTACACCACCTTGCAAGTGCTTCATGAGCATAACGCCTTCGCGTGAAAGGATAGTGCGAACTGTGTCGGTAGGGATTGCACCATTGTTAATCCAATAAAGAGCTCTTTCGAAATTTAAACTGATTGTAGCAGGATTAGTGTTAGGATTGTAAGAACCAATTCTTTCAATAAACTTACCATCACGTGGTGCTCTGCTATCAGCGATAACAATTGGATAGAACGCATAGTCTTTGTGACCGTGGCGTTGTAATCTGATTTTTGTTGCCATTAAATATTAGTTTAAATTGTTGTATAATTAAAAAATTATAGTTGGCTTACACGAAGCCTTTGTTGTCCAAGAAGGATTCGAACCCTCACAGGCGGAACCAGAATCCGACGTGCTACCATTACACCATTGGACAATTGCGAGTGCAAAGTTAATCATTTTTTTTATCAAAACAATGTTTCGCCACAAAAAAATGAGATTTTTTCGATTTTTTTGCTCAAAACACGGCTCGTAGATAAAATTTGCATCCGATTTTGGGATTAATTCTGCAGTTTTCGGCCAAAATAGTAGGTGTTCCAACTGTCGCGGGCGTAGCCGTCGTGCAGCACCTTGAAACTATTTGCCGATGCACCTTGCACTTTCACCCCGTCGAATACAACATTCCAATTATCCTTGGCATAGCCATCGCCAAGAACTGTGAATCCGTTTGGCGACATCCCATCTATTTTGTTGCCGTCGAAATATACGTTGAATGAATCTTTGGCATACCACTCATCTATAAGTTCAAAACTCGATGGTGATGCGCTCGGAATCTTAGCGCCATTATAATACACGGTCCAGCTGTCTTTGGCATAACCGTAGCCCAAGCATGTGAAAGAATTGCCTGTGGTGGTGTTTATCTTCATACCTCGGAAATAAATGTTCCATGAATCTCTGGCATAACCATCTTGTAGGACTTTAAAACTGCTTGCCGAAGCTCCTTGCACCTTAACGCCGTTGTAGTACACGGTGTTGTTGGAAATCAAATAACTTGGGCGGTGGCGGCGCGAGTGGTGCTCGTAGTGCGAGTTTTCGCAGTGCCTTTCGTTGGCGTTTTGGGCTGCTGAGTAGGCAGGTACCATAGCCAATACTGCAATAATAACCAATAATGTCTTCTTCATAATTATGTTATCGTTTTGAATCAGTGCTTGAATAGTGCTTCTTTCATTCAGGCAGAGCTGATTTTATGGCTTCGAAGCTGTTTTGAATGATTTTCTCCATATCGTCGGACTTGGGGTCGATAGGACGATGTATGGTGAGGGTAACCTTGCCGGGGTTTATTCCGTAGGAATCCTTGCGCATCACGCGGTAAGAGCCGTCGATGGTCACTGGCACCAATGGGCGATTGAAATCGATTGCTAATTTGAATGCTCCGCGTTTGAATGGCTTGATTCTGCCGTCGCTTGAGCGTGATCCTTCCGGGAATATGACGAGCGACATACCATTGGTGAGTCGGCGTCGAGCAGTTGCCATAGTCTTAGCCACAGCTGAAGGCGAAGAACGATCTACCAACACGTGTCCGGCAGCAATGCATGCCCATCCCACAAGAGGAATGTTTCGCAGGCTTTTCTTCATAAGCCACTTAAAGTTGTGGTTTAGGAAACCGTAGATTGTGAAAATGTCGAACGCTCCTTGATGGTTGGCTACGAACACATACGCCTGGTTGGGGTCGATGAGTTCTCGGTTTTTCACCTCAACCTTGATAAATAACAACCAGCACCAGCACTTAGCCCAAATGCGAGGGGGGTAGTAGCCCCACCACTGATGACTAAAGAGGCTTCCTACGATGGTGAGAATGGCTGTGATGATGGTCAGTATTATCAAGATAGGCAATGCTATGCAGTATTCATAGATTCTATAAAAGATTTTCATAATGCGTCTGTTTATTAGGTTTGTGTTGCAAAAGTAATAAAACAAAATAAAAAATGCAATATTCCAGCGATGGGGGGAATATTGCATTTATCTATAAATAGGTGATGATAATTACTTGGCTTTTGCCTCTATTTCAGGAGCGATAAGCTTGTAACCCTTACCGTGAATGTTGATAATCTCGATTGATGGGTCGGCCTTCAAGTGCTTGCGGAGTTTGGTGATATAAACGTCCATCGAGCGAGCGTTGAAGTAGTTGTCGTCAATCCAAATTGTCTTCAATGCGAAGTTTCGTTCGAGAATTTCGTTAACGTGAGCGCAAAGCAGGCTGAGCAATTCTGATTCCTTTGTGGTTAGCTTAGTGGCACTATCGTCAATCATAAGCACCTGCTTTTGGGTGTCGAAAGTGAATTTGCCAATCTTGTACATGGTGATTTCTTTGCCTTTCTTGCCCTTAACGCGGCGAAGGATTGCCTCGATACGGAACACGAGCTCTTCCATGCTAAATGGCTTGGTGATATAGTCGTCGGCGCCAATCTTGAAACCTTCGAGGATATCTTCTTTCAGCGATTTCGCAGTAAGGAATATGATAGGAACATCATTGATAACTGTGCGAATTTCTTGAGCGAGTTGGAAACCGTCTTTCTTAGGCATCATCACATCAAGTACGCAAAGGTCATATTTGCCCTTAAGGAAAGCCTTGTAGCCGCTTTCGCCGTCGGCAAACAAATCGGCGTTGAATCCTTTTGCCTGAAGGTATTCGCGCAAAAGCATTCCGAGATTTTCGTCGTCTTCACAAAGTAGAATGCGAACTCTTTCTTCCATAATTTTTAATTTATTAGTGGTAATTTAATTATAAAATTCGAACCTTTATTGTATTCGCTTTCAGCACTGATTTCGCCTTTAAGCTCGGTAATCATCTTGTGCACATAGGCAAGACCGAGTCCGAAGCCCTTCACGTCGTGGCGATTTCCGGTTGATACGCGATAAAATTTCTGAAATATTCGTTTCAAGTCTTCTTTCTTTATGCCAATACCGTTGTCGCTGATGGTAATGACAAGCGTGTTCTCGTTGTGAACACGAGTGGCAACCTTGATGTGTAGCGGAGTGTCCTCCTTGCGATATTTCACTGCGTTGTCGAGCAGGTTGAATATCACATTGGTGAAGTGCATTTCATCCACATTGACTTCGGAGTTAGGCGCATCGAGATGGGTTTCGATGGCTCCGCCGTATTTCTCAACCTTAATTTTGAATGTGTTGACCACATTGTTGATTAAGTTATTAGCGTCGAGAGGCTGTATGCGCAAAGTGGCTTTCTGACGATTGAACATCGACATCTGGAGCACTTTTTCCACTTGGAATCGCAGACGCTTGGTCTCATCGTTGATAACCCCTGATAGGTGCTTCGACATTTCGGGGCTCTTGCGAACGCTGTCGTCGTTTAGCATTTGGGCTGCAAGCGAAATGGTGGAGATTGGCGTCTTGAATTCATGCGTCATGTTGTTGATAAAGTCGTTCTTCATTTCAGTAAGACGCTTTTCCCTAAATGCTATAGTTATGGTGACGATAAATATCACTAAAAGGATAAACGAGAACACGAACGATGGAATCATAAACTTGATAGAAGAGAATATGATGTTCTTCTTAGTTGGGAAACTCACCTTCAAATATGTCATGCGACCTATCGGGTCGTTTGGGAATAGCACTTGGGTATAGACATTGTGACGATTGGTGCTCTCGGTGTCGAAACCGATAGATTTGTACACAAGTCCGGCGCTGCGGTTGACAAGCGCAAACTCAAATGGGATGTCCAGGCCATTGCTCTGAAGATTCTGGTGCAAGTATTCGTGCACAGTGGCTGAGTCGGCGCGTTCCTCGATAGGGCGGTTGCTCGACTGGTTGAGAATCTTAAGAATTACTTCATTAAGCAATCCTCGCTGATAGAGGTATTGACCTTTAAGTGTCTCTTGAACGCTTTGGTAGCGATCCTGGAAACTCTGATTGCTGTGTTCTTTCTCGCTGTCGGCAGCAATGTTGGCTGCTGAGCCGAGTTCGCCGTTGTTTAGAATCTGCTGCGAAGATTCGTTGCCCTTTATGCTATAAGAAAAGTCGCTGTTAGTAAGTTTGGGATAAAGAACGCCGAGGTCGGCTATGTCTTCTTCGAGAAAATATTTGGTCTCGTCCTGCTCCAACTGCGATGACACGCTATTGAGGCTTCGCATTACCGACTCGGAGAATTGCTCATTGCGCATGTCGATCATGTTCTCCATATATGTGATTTGCACATATATGAAACCCACAAATGCACATGCCATAACTATTGTAAGCAGCCAGATTATCGATTTCTTCATTGTTTGTTCTCCTTCGGTTGGTTAATTTTTAATATTGAGTATTAACTATGATATATATTAGACATTTCTACGCTTAAATTGTTTAATTGCAACAGAAATTTTAATAATATTATGTTTAAGTGTTAATAATCAACATGTGCAAAATTAAGAAATAATCGGAAAAACAAAAAATTTTAGCATAAATTTTTTCGCAAAAGTTAAAATTTAAGGGTTTTGCGCGAGATTTTGACTAAATAAAGGGTAAAATAAGAAAAAAGCAGCTGCCCCGAAGTGGGGCAACTGCTGAGATATTTGTTAATATTTGACCCTTGCAAGGGCAAACTATTAATCTTCGTCTTGGCTTTCTTCGTAAGCCTTCAAGAGCTTTTCTTGAACATCGCCAGGAACAAGTTCGTATGAAGCGAACTTCATAGTGAATGAAGAGCGTCCACCAGTGATAGAGCTGAGTGAAGTAGAGTAGCTCGACATTTCCTTCAAAGGAACCTTGGCGGAAATCTTTTCGAGACCCTTTTCGCTGGTCATACCCATGATGATGGCGCGACGGCCTTGCAAGTCGCTCATCACATCGCCCATGCGGTCGCTTGGCATAAGCACTTCTACGTCGTAGATTGGTTCGAGAACCTTAGGATTGGCGTTCTTGAATGCTTCGCTGAATGCGTGGCGGCCAGCAAGACGGAACGAAATTTCGTTAGAATCTACTGGGTGCATCTTACCGTCGTAGATACATACTTGAACGTCGCGTGCGTAAGAACCGGTGAGAGGACCTTGTTCCATGCGGTCCATGATACCCTTAACGATAGCTGGGATGAAGCGTGCGTCGATGGCACCACCAACAATACAGTTGTGGATAACAAGCTTGCCGCCCCATTCGAGGTCGATGGTCTGGGTATCCTTAACGTTCATCTTATATTCCTGACCGTTGAAGCGATAAGTGTCAGGCTTAGGCATGCCTTCAACGTATGGTTCTACGATTAGGTGAACTTCACCGAATTGGCCAGAACCACCTGATTGCTTCTTGTGACGATAGTCGGCACGAGCAGCCTTGGTGATGGTTTCACGATATGGAATGCGTGGTTCGAGATATTCGATAGCAAGCTTTTCGTTGTTTTCGATTCTCCACTTGAGAGTGCGAAGGTGGAATTCGCCTTGACCTGAAACGATGGTCTGCTTCAATTCCTTAGATTGAACTACAGTCCAAGTTGGGTCTTCTTCGTGCATACGGGTAAGGATAGCACTAAGCTTTTCAGAATCAGCTTCGTTGAGAGGACGAATAGCGCGTTGATACTTAGGAGCAGGATACTTGATGAAGTCGAAGCGTTGTTCGAGACCCTTTTCGTTGAGGGTGTTGCCTGTTCTAACGTCCTTCATCTTAACAGTAGCACCTATATCGCCGGCGCGGAGTTCTTCAACAGGAGTCTTGATTTGACCGCAAACGGCGTAAATCTGAGCGAGGCGTTCCTTAGAGTTGCGGTCGGCATTGTTAAGGTCGGCGCCAACTTTAAGAGTACCTTGCATTACCTTGAAATATGAAACTTCACCGATGTGAGGTTCAACAGTAGTCTTGAATACGAACAAGCTGACAGGTGCGTTAGGGTCTGGCTTAACTTCTTCGAGATCGGTGTTCACTACAGGAGGCATATCGTTAACGAAAGGAACAACGTTGCCGAGGAATTCCATCATGCGGCGAACGCCCATATCCTTCAATGCGCTTACGCAGAATACTGGATAGATGCTGCGGTCAACGAGGCCCTTGCGGATACCTTCGCGCATTTCGTCTTCGGTAAGGGTGCCTTGTTCGAAGAACTTATCCATAAGGCCTTCGTCGTTTTCGGCAGCTGCCTCTACGAGTTTTTGGTTGAGTTCCTTAGCGCGGTCGAGCTCTTCGGCAGGGATTTCGCTGATGGTAGGCACGCCACCTTCAGGACCCCATTCGTACTTCTTCATGAGAAGTACATCGATAAATGCGTTGAAACCAGTACCAGCGTTGATAGGGTATTGAACTGGAGTAACTCTTGGACCAAAAGCTTCTACCAATTGGTTGAGTGTATTTTCGTAATCAGCCTTTTCGCCGTCGAGTTGGTTGATGGCAAATATAACTGGCTTGTTAACATCAGCAACAGTGCGGAAGATGTTTTGAGTACCTACTTCAACACCATATTGGGCATCAACAAGAATTACACCAGCGTCGGTTACATTAAGTGCAGTCACTGCGTTACCCACGAAGTCATCGCTACCTGGACAGTCGATTACATTGAGCTTTTTGTTAAGGAACTCAGCATAAATTACCGATGAGAATACCGAATAGCCATATTCCTTTTCTACTGGGAAGTAGTCACAAACGGTGTTTCCTGCTTCGATTGTGCCTCTTCGTTTTATAACTCCACACTCAAGAAGCATTGCTTCTGCAAGTGTGGTTTTACCAGAGCCCTTGCTACCAAGAAGAGCGATGTTTTTGATTTCGTTTGAATTATAAACTTTCATGTTATTTAGAATAATGTTAATAATTTAGCTTGGTTTATTAGCGCTCTAAAGTTATGAAAAAATTTTTAATAATCACAACACTTTTTGAAGGATGATAGATTTTTTTGATAAATTATAAATTCTTTGATTAATTTTGTGCTAAATTTAAGAAAAAAGTTATGGCTGGCATCTATATTCACATACCATTTTGCAAACGCAAGTGCAGTTACTGCGATTTTTATTCGGTGGCGAAAACTGATGCTGCCGACGACTATGTTTCGGCAATCATTGCTGAACTAAATCTGCGTGCCGATGAAATTAATCTTGCCGATGTGACCACTATATATATAGGTGGCGGCACGCCCTCGGTGCTAAACTTGCGTCAGATGGCATATTTGATGGATGGTTTGCGAAGCCGCATGGATTTTGGCAAGGTGACTGAAGTGACAATGGAGGTCAATCCTGACGATGTGACTGCCGACTATATGTCGGGGGTGAAGTCGCTGGGGGTGAATAGGATAAGCATGGGCGTGCAGTCGTTTGTAGATGCCGAATTAAGGGCGGTGAATCGCCGTCATAATGCCGAAGAAGCCATTTCGGCTATCGATACCATTAGAAATGCGGGAATAAGCAACATAAGTGTGGATTTAATATATGGCTTGCCGGGTCAGACTTTGGAAAGTTGGTCGTATTCGCTCAATATGTTGTTGCAGCTCGATGTGCAGCATGTGAGTGCGTATAATTTGAGTTACGAGGATGGCACGGCGCTCACTCGACTTCGAGATATGGGAAAGATAACCGAAGTAGATGAAGATACTTGCGTGGTAATGTATGAATTGCTTTGCACGAAGCTCGCTGAGGCCGGTTATGAACATTATGAAATCTCAAACTTTGCCCGACCGGGATATTATTCGCGCCATAATTCGAGTTATTGGGACGGAACACCTTTTTTAGGGCTTGGAGCTGCGGCTCATTCGTTTGATGGCAAGGTGAGACGCTATAATCCATCGAACTTAAAGGATTATTTGGCCTCCATCGCTGCCGGTCATGTTGCCTATGAGGCGGAGCAAGAAGAGTGGTGGCAAATGTATAACGAGATGGTTATGGTGGCGCTTCGCACTATGTGGGGAATAGATGTCGAAACTATTGCCAGACGCTTTGGCGAGAAG
Organism: uncultured bacterium; assembly: GCA_945612775.1. GTDB lineage: Bacteria > Bacteroidota > Bacteroidia > Bacteroidales > Muribaculaceae > SFTJ01. The sequence continues at coordinate 8,230 of CALZAF010000005.1, forward strand.
ATGAGGGGGCGCTTCGAAGATATTGCACAGGGATTTGTCGAGCAAGGCGTGATGCAGAAGTTCGGCAGTAACTATAAGATAGCTGAAAAAGGTATGATGATGTCAGATACCATCATACGCGAACTGATGTATGTGGAAGATTGACCTCTAAGCTGCTATTCGTGATGATAAGGCTCGCCATTAAGTATGGTCATGGCGCGATAAAGTTGCTCAGTGAAGATAAGACGAATCATTTCATGCGAAAATGTCATCTTTGATAGCGAAATTTTCTCGTTAGCGCGGGAATAAACCTCATCGGAGAATCCGTAGGGGCCGCCCACCACAAATACAAGCCTTTTACTAACGGTGCTCATCTTTTTCTCGATGTAGCGCGAAAATTCCATCGATGTGTATTCTTTGCCGTGCTCGTCGAGAAGCACCACATAGTCGCTCTTGTCGATGGTGGCAAGGATGTTCTGACCTTCCTGCTGCTTTTGCTGTTGCTCGCTAAGCTTTTTCGTGTTTTTTGCGTCGGCTATATACTGGATGTTGAACGGAATGTAGTGAGCCAGGCGCTTTGTGTAGTCGTCGATGCCCTGGCTGAGATATCCTCCTGCTATTTTGCCTACTACGGCTAATGTTATCTTCATATTGCAAAATTAGTCTAAGCGCTACGAATATCGGCAATAATAGCGCGAAAAATTGCGATAAGGCATAAAAAAGATGTGCCAAATGCTGGGCAAATGGCACATCTTGATATTAAGAATGATAGTTATCTTATTTGTTAACTTGGAATTTGTTCCAGCCGTCGGCGAGATTAGCAACTACTTGTTTGGCTGCTGCTATGCCGGCGTTGATGTTTGCTTCGGCAGTCTGGGCACCCATCTTCTTAGGGGTAAAGAACACTCTGTCGGCAAATTTTTCACTGAGAACGTCGGCGTTATCGGGACGAACGTCGGCAACATACATTATGTCGCTGCGCTTTTCAAGAGCTTCGAGCAGCGAATCTTCGTCGATAACTTCTTTGCGTGCTGTGTTGATAAGAACACCCTTAGCAGGCATGAGTTCGATGAGAGCGCTTGTCACAGATTTCTTGGTCTGAGCTGTGGCAGGAATATGAAGCGATACGAACTGATTGTTGCTATAGAGTTCTTCAACCGAGTGAACTGGAGTGATGCCATCGGCAATCATATCGTCGTCGGCAACGAATGGGTCGAGTGCCGATACTTGCATGCCGAAGCCTTTGGCAATGCGAGCCACGTTGCGGCCCACTTGTCCGTAAGCGTGAATACCGAGAGTCTTGCCCTTGAGTTCAAAGCCTGCTTTGCCGCTATATTTGCAGCGAATCATCATAATGGTCATGCCAAATACGAGTTCTGCAACAGCGTTTGAGTTTTGACCTGGAGTGTTCATTACGCACACACCGTGAGCTGTGGCTTCTGCCAAATCGATGTTGTCGTAACCAGCACCGGCACGAACCACCACTTTAAGCTCCTTTGCAGCGTCAAATACTTCTTTATCGACAATGTCGCTGCGAACTATAAGTCCAGCTGCGTCAGCAACGGCTGCTACCAAGTCGGCCTTAGTGCCCTTTTCGAGCAATACCATTTCGTTGCCCGAGTTTTCGATTACCTCTTTAATGCCAGTTACTGCAGCGGCAGCAAAAGGTTTTTCGGTGGCTACTAAAATCTTCATAATATAAATATATGTGTTTAAAGATTTTGCTTTGATTATTTGTTTTCAAATTCCTTCATTGCTGCTATGAGCACATCTACGCTCGATTCGGGAAGTGCATTGTAGGTAGAAGCGCGGAAGCCGCCTACGCTACGATGGCCCTTGATGCCGACGATGCCCTTAGTGCCAGCATAGTCGAGGAATTCTTTTTCGAGTTCCTTGTATTCGTCCTTCATTACGAATGTGATGTTCATGATAGAGCGGTCTTCTGGGTTTGTGACGGTGCCGCGGAACATCTTGCTGCCATCGATGGCGTCATAAAGCTTTTGGGCCTTGTGGGTGTTGATCTTGTTGATGGCTTCTACACCGCCAAGTTCTTTATACCACTTCAGTGTCTGGAGTGCCGAGTAGATAGGCAACACTGGAGGAGTGTTGAACATAGTGTCCTTGTCGATATGGGTCTTATAGTTGAGCATAGTAGGGATGGCGCGCTCCACTTTGCCAAGTGCGTCTTCCTTAACGATAACGAAGGTTACACCTGCAGGAGCAAGGTTCTTTTGAGCACCGCCGTAGATGATAGAGTACTTGCTAACGTCAACAGGGCGAGAGAAGATGTCGCTCGACATGTCAGCTACCATTGGCACGTTTACGTCGTAGTCGGTGTGAATCTCAGTACCGTAGATGGTGTTGTTGGTGGTGATATGGAAGTAGTCGCTGTCGTCGGCAACGGTGTATCCCTTAGGGATGTAGGTGTAGTTGTCGGCCTTCGATGAAGCTACTACATCTACTTCGCCAAACAGCTTGGCTTCCTTGATGGCCTTGTTGGCCCAAGTGCCTGTGTCGAGGTAAGAAGCCTTCTTGTTGAGCAAGTTATATGGTACCATGCAGAATTGAAGGCTTGCGCCACCACCGAGGAAAAGCACCTGGTAACCGTCAGGAATGCTGAGGAGTTCCTTAAACAGCGCTCTCGCTTCGTCCACAACAGCTACAAATTCTTTGCTACGGTGTGAAATCTCGAGAATAGAAAGACCTGTGCCAGCAAAATTTTCTACTGCGGCAGCTGTGTTTTTGAGTGTGTACTCACTCAAAATGGATGGTCCTGCATAAAAATTGTGTTTCTTCATATCGATAAAATATTTAGTGGATTGTTATGATGCAAATATATAAATTTGCTTTGGATAAATTGCAAATTTTGTAAAGAAAAATTTCAATATTGCACAAATAATAACCCGTTGTGCAATAATTTTGGTTGCAAATTTCTAAATTTTATTCAAAAAATCGTCTATAATGCTACAATTTGCAATTTGGCAACTTTCAATCTGAAAGCACACTGCGAAAAAATCGCGCCAAAAAAATAATTTGAGGTAAAATGCGCCTTGCAAGATGTGGTGGCGCACTTTACCTCAAAAAGGTGGGTTGTTGTGAAATTTCTATTAAGCCTTAATGTTGGGCTCTTCGAGTCCAAGGCCTTTTTTCTTATCTACAATCTTAAGAATAAATCCAAGCACAAGAGCGGCGATACCCAAGCATGCGAGCATCACGAGCGGTGCAGTGTAGTTGTAAGAAACTGCAGCCTCTTGAGCTGTGATAGTTCCCGATTCGAGCCCAGCCACAATGTCGGGGTTGGTGTTGTCGAGAACCTTGCCGATAAGCATTGGGAATAGCCAAAGACCAATGTTCTGAATCCAGAAAATAAGTGCATAGGCGCTGCCAATAATCTTAGCATCTACAAGTTTAGGCACGCTTGGCCACAACGATGCGGGAACGAGCGAGAACGATGCACCAAGCACAAGGATTGTGGCGTATGCCATAATGAATCCGCCCACAGCGCTACCCTTGAACATAGGAAGTATGAAAGCAAATGTCAAGTGGCAAGCTATAAGGAGCAGCGAGCCGAATACGAGCATAGAGGCTGCTTTACCCTTGTGGTCAACGTATTTGCCGAGTTTAGGGGTAATAGCCACAGCGAGCAATGGGAATACGGCAAACACAGCGCTTGCGCTCTGGCGTTCGTAGCCCATGTAGCAGTATGCCACGAGTGAAACTACTGCTACTGCAGTCCATATATATTCGTTTTTCTTAGTCTTCATAAAGTTGCTTGCGAAAGAAGCTGCAGCCACCACAAGCATAATAACGTATTGAATATAGGCTACTGTATCGCTTGCCCAAAACGAGTTGGGGTCGATTTCGTTGAATGTTAGGTTGCACTGAAGCATGTTCACGGCATACTTCTGGAATGGGAAAATAGCAGAGTAGTAAAGCACGCAAAGCAAAGCCACCAACCAGAATCCGCTGCTGGTGAGGATTTGACCAAGGTCTTTGAGTTGGAATGGGTCGTCCTTTTCTTCGGCTTCGCCAGTTTGAGCGTCAAGTTTGCGATCCATGAAGAAATAGACGATGAACATGATAGTGGCAATGAGCAGCAAAAGTACGCCGAATGCTACGGAGCGCGACACATCTATTTTGCCACCCATGTTGGCAATAACAGGCGAGAAAATCATGCAGGTGGCAACACCCAAGCGGGCGAGAGCCATCTCAGAACCCATAGCGAGAGCCATCTCCTGACCCTTAAACCACTTAACAATACCACGGCTAACTGTGATACCAGCCATTTCAACACCGCAACCGAAAATCATGAAGCCCACTGCCGAGAACTTGGCTGAAGCAGGCATGCCTTGATAGAATGGCGAGATGCCAAGCTCGTCAAAGCCGGGGATGTAGTTGAGATTGTTGTTGAACCATGTCTCCAAACCGCTGCCAATGAACATGTCGGTAACGGCATACCAGTTGATAGTAGCGCCGATGAGCATTACTACGCCCGAAAGTACAGCGGTGAAGCGCACGCCCATCTTGTCGAGAATGATACCGGCAAAGATTAGGAAGAACACGAAAACATTGAGGAATGTTTCAGAACCCTGCATTGTGCCGAATGCGGTAGAGTCCCATCCGCGAGTTGAGAGCATAAGGTCCTTGATAGGAGAAAGGATGTCCATAAAGATGTATGAACAGAACATGGCGAATGCCAATAGCAACAGCACGAGCCAACGGTTGGCTGCGGAGTCGCGAAGAGTTTTTTTGATAGTTTCTGCCATTGTTTTTGTTGTATTATAATGTTGTTTTGAATTTTCTAATCTGCAAAATTAAAAAAAAATCACATTGCTATAGGCAAAAATCGCAATTATCAAGGCAAAATGGCATAATTCTGTGTTATTTATTGGAGTTTTGACCCAGAATTATGGCATAATAGATGGCCTTAGCATAGAATGCGACTAATAATTTGCGTTAATGCTCGATATTTCCTTACTTTGTGCTTAAAACAAGTAAACACAATTAAGATTATGAGTAACTCAAAGCGGGCTATAGTGATGGGAGGTACCTCTGGCATTGGCAGGGAAGTGGCAATACTGCTGTCGCAGAACGGATATGATGTGGCTGTGGCTGGTCGTAGAGAAGAACTGCTAAAAACATTGGTAAATGATAATGAGTCGATTATTGATTATCAAATAATTGATATAACATCGGATGACGCGACAGAGCAACTTGCCAATCTAATAGAACGAATAGGCGGCATCGACCTATATTTTCACAGTTCAGGCATCGGCTACCAAAATCTTAAGCTTGATAGCGAAAAAGAAATGCGCACGGTGGAAACGAATGCTGTGGGATTTACGCGCATAATAAATAATGTATATCACTATTTTTTAAAACAGGGTTCAGGCCAAATAGCTGCGATAACTTCGATAGCAGGAACTAAAGGCCTCGGTGCAGCGCCTGCTTATAGTGCCACAAAGCGGTTCCAAAATTCCTACCTTGAAGCTCTTTCGCAACTTTCGAGAATGAAAGGAGCGGATATTACATTCACTGACATCCGCCCGGGGTTTGTGGCTACCGATTTGCTTGGTGATGGCGCCACTTATCCCATGAAGATGAACAAGCATTACGTTGCGAAAAAGGTGGTTAATGCAGTTCTTCGGCGTCGCAAGGTGGTAGTGGTGGATTGGCGTTATGCCATTCTTGTGTTTTTCTGGCGGTTAGTGCCTCGGTGCATTTGGACCCGAATGAAGATATCTTCGATGAAAGAATAGTTGATAGGCTAAATAAAAAAGGTTTGCCCAGATTGTGAGGGCAAACCTTAATTATTATTATGAGTATGAGAGATTAAAGTTCGATAGCATCTTTCACCTTATCGGGGAGGAGTGCAATTTCGAGCACATCCTTCACGGTATCTACGAAGTGGAATGTTAGACCTTTAAGATAAGTGTCCTTAATTTCGTCGATGTCCTTTTTGTTCTCCTTGCAGAGTATGATATCGGTGATGCCAGCGCGCTTCGCTGCCAAAATCTTTTCCTTAATGCCGCCCACAGGTAGCACTTTGCCACGAAGGGTGATTTCACCAGTCATTGCCAAATGGTCGCGCACCTTGCGTTGGGTGAACGATGAAGCAAGCGATGTCACCATGGTAATACCTGCCGAAGGTCCGTCCTTTGGAATTGCGCCTTCAGGAACGTGAATGTGGACATTGTATTTGTCGAATAGTTCATAATCGATGCCCAGCATTTGGCTGTGTGACTTGAGATATTGCATGGCTATGATTGCCGATTCTTTCATCACATCACCAAGGTTGCCGGTGAGGGTGAGCTTTTCGCCTTTGCCCTTAGATAGCGATGATTCCACAAATAGGATCTCGCCGCCAACGGCTGTCCAAGCCAACCCGGTTACTACGCCAGCAAATTCGTTGCCTTCATAGCGGTCGCGTGTGTAATCGTCTGGACCGAGATATTCACGAAGGTTGTCGATGCCAATGGTAGAAGGAACTGGATTCTCTCCGGTGGCTTTGATGCGTGCCAATTTGCGTAGCACTTTAGCAATCTTTTTGTCGAGTTCGCGAACACCTGATTCGCGAGTGTAGCTTTCAACAATCTTTGCAAGTGCTTGCTTTGTAAACGAGATTTCGTTCTTTTCGAATCCGTTTTCGGTTAATTGCTTAGGTAAAAGATGCTTGCGCGCTATTTCTACCTTCTCCTCTTGGATGTATCCGCTTATGTCGATAACTTCCATTCGGTCGAGAAGCGGCTGCGAAATTGTTGCCAGTGAGTTGGCTGTGGCAATAAACAGCACGTTCGACAGGTCGTAGTCGATATCGATATAATTGTCGTGGAAATGTGAATTCTGTTCTGGGTCGAGCACTTCGAGCAATGCTGAAGCAGGATCGCCCTTAAAGTCGTTTCCTATCTTGTCGATTTCGTCGAGCACAAACACCGGGTTGGAGCTCTGACAACGAATAAGCGCCTGCATAATACGACCCGGCATAGCTCCGATATAGGTACGGCGGTGGCCGCGAATTTCAGCTTCGTCGTGGAGGCCGCCGAGTGAGATTCGTGCATACTTGCGATTAAGCGCATCAGCAATAGAGCGTCCGAGCGATGTCTTGCCCACGCCAGGAGGGCCATAGAGGCAGATAATAGGTGACTTCATGTCGCCGCGAAGTTTGAGCACCGACAAGTGCTCGAGAATGCGGTCTTTTACATTTTCGAGGCCGTAGTGGTCGTGGTTGAGCTTTTTCTCTACCTTGCTTAAATCGAACCTGTCGCGAGTGAACACATTCCACGGCAGATTAAGCAGTTGGTCGAGGTAACTATATTGCACCGAATAGTCGGGCGACTGAGGGTTCAGGCGTTCGAGTTTAGCAAGTTCTTTCTCGAAATGTTCCTTGACTTCCTTGCTCCACTTTTTCTTCTTCCCACGCTCGCTGAGCTTATCGAAGTCGCTAAATTCGTTGATTCCCAGTTCGTCCTGAATGGTTCGAATCTGCTGCTGCAAGAAGTGGTCGCGTTGCTGCTGCGAAAGTTCTTCGCGAGTGCGCGACTGTATAGCAGCTTTCAATTCAAGAAATTGGCTTTCTTTGTTAAGCTGCTTGAGAAGTTTTAAGGCACGCGCCTTGATGTTAGGTTCCTCGAGAATTCCTATCTTATATTCAGGTTCGAAAGGCGCATTGCAGGCGAGGAAATTGATGAGATAATCTGGTTCCTTGATGTTTTTAATGGCATAGGTCATTTCCTTGCCATTGTCGCCCATCTTTTGGAACATATCCACCGTTAAGTCGGTAATTGATGCTGACAAAACCTTAAACTCCATATCGTTTTCATCTGGCAACTCCTGCTCGACATAGTAGATGGAGCCTCGCATATAAGGGTCGGTTTGCGTCAAATCGATGAGTCTGAATGCAGAAAGTCCATGCAAGATTACGCTGGTGCTGTTGTCGGGAAGTTCGAGAACTTTCACGATTTCTGCTACTACACCAATCGGATAGATGTCGGCTTTGCAAGGGTAATCAACTCCAGCTTGTCGTTGACATACTACGCCGATGAGCGACTTGGATTTCTGGGCATCCTCAATTAGTTGGAGAGAAGCTTTGCGACCGATAGCCACTGGCATAGTTACGCCAGGAAACAAAACCATGTTTCTCAAGGTGAGAATTGCACAGTCTTGTTCGTTAATCAATTTTGGCTCTGAATCGTCGCAAGAGCGGATGTCTGCTATTATAGGCATAAATTGTGGCATATTGTGATGTGAAACAATATTTTCTAATTACAAAAAACTAATCTGGGCACATTATTGTGATTTCTCGCATAGTTTGCCCCGTGTTTTAATTGCAAAATTTGTGCCAAATGCGCCTCGTTTTAATTTGCTACGAAATATTTTTAAAAATGGTGATTGCATCGAGAGAATCGTTGCTTGCCTTGGCTTGAGAACAAGATGTGGCGGCATTTTGAGATAAAAATTGTGAGAAAGTTTGAGTGAAACATAAAAAAGGTTTGCTATATTTGCATTGTAATCTAATGTAATTATACATGGCAAAGCACAATGCACTTGGCAAAGCGGGCGAGGAAGCCACCAAGGAATTTTTTATAATGAAAGGATATACCATAAGGGAATCTAACTGGCGCTGTGGAAAGTTGGAGCTCGACCTTGTGGTAGAAAAAGGCGGCTTTGTGGTGTTTGTGGAAGTGAAAACACGAAGTAGCGACGTCATCGACCCTACCTTGTCTATTGATGCCAAAAAAATCAAAAATCTCATTAATGCCGGCAAAGGATACTTAAAAATGTATGGAATAAGTCAACTGTCGATGCAAATCGATGTGGTGACTATAGTGGGAGAGCCGGGTAATTTTGAGATAACTCATTACGAGAATGCAGTCACGCCCAAATTGCTACATCGCCACAGATAAATAGGGCGATGTGAAAGTGATTAAATTTTGACTGATTTGGCAATTTGCCATCGATTTAACATTATTTTGCAGAATAATTGAAAAATATTGAGGCAAAAATGCCTTTGAAAGCAGAATTAGATATATATTTGCAATGAAATTATTGCGATACCATAAAGATATTACAATAACAAAAGATATAGACATTAACTCTTAAAACAAATATTTGTATCATGAATGTTAACAAAATTCTTAGCGACCTCGAAGCTAAGCACCCAGGCGAAAAGGAATACCTACAAGCCGTGAGAGAAGTACTTCTATCTGTAGAAGATGTTTACAATCAGCACCCAGAGTTCGAAAAGGCAAAAATCATCGAAAGAATGGTTGAGCCAGATCGTATCTTCACATTCCGCGTAGCGTGGGTAGATGATAAGGGTGAGGTTCAAACCAACATTGGCTATCGCGTGCAGTTCAACAATGCCATTGGCCCGTATAAGGGAGGTATTCGTTTCCATGCATCGGTTAACCTTTCTATTTTGAAATTCTTGGGATTTGAGCAGACATTTAAGAATGCACTTACTACATTGCCTATGGGCGGTGGTAAGGGTGGTTCAGACTTCAGCCCACGTGGTAAGAGCGACGGCGAAATTATGCGTTTCTGCCAAGCCTTTATTCTCGAATTGTGGAGAAACCTTGGTCCAGACCGCGATGTTCCAGCAGGTGACATTGGCGTAGGCGGCCGTGAAGTGGGTTATATGTTCGGTATGTATAAGAAGTTGGCTCGTGAACACACTGGTACATTCACTGGCAAGGGTCTCGACTTTGGCGGTTCGAAGATTCGTCCGGAGGCTACTGGTTTCGGAGCATGCTACTTCGTGAGAAATATGCTGCGCAGTATGGGTCAAGATTTTGCAGGCAAGACAGTGGCTCTATCAGGCTTCGGTAACGTGGCTTGGGGTGCTGCATTGAAGGCTACCGAACTTGGTGCTAAGGTTGTTACTATCTCTGGTCCTGACGGATACATTTACGACCCAGATGGTATTTCAGGCGAAAAGATCGACTATATGCTCGAACTTCGTGCATCGGGCAATGATATCGTAGCTCCATATGCTGAAAAGTATCCAAACGCTACATTCTATCCTGGCCGTCGTCCATGGGAAGTTAAGGTTGATATCGCTATGCCTTGTGCTACTCAAAACGAAGTTGGCAAAGAAGACGCAGAAAACCTCGTTAAGAACGGCGTAACTCTTGTGGGTGAAGTATCTAACATGGGATGTACTCCAGAAGCTATCGACACATTCATTGCCAACAAGATTCCTTACGGTCCTGGTAAGGCCGTAAACGCTGGTGGTGTGGCTACTTCGGGTCTTGAAATGAGCCAAAACGCTATCCACTTGTCGTGGTCGGAAGAAGAAGTTGACCAACGCTTGCATCAGATTATGAACGACATCCACACTCAATGTGTGAAATACGGTACTGAAAGCGACGGTTACATCAACTACATGAAGGGTGCTAATATAGCCGGCTTCATGAAGGTGGCTAACGCTATGATGGGTCAAGGTATCATCTAATATTTGCATCCGACTCAATTTGCTTACTATAAATAGCCTCGGGAGGGTAGCCTCTCGAGGTTTTTTGCTATATTTGCACTTTCGTAATTATCTAAATCAATAAAAAGTACAGGATAATATGCTGAAAGAGATGATGATAGCAGGTGCTGGTGGCTTTATAGGCACTTGTGGACGATATGCTGTAAGTCGCCTTACTGCCACTTGGGCGGTGGCGCCATTTCCTATGGGAACATTTGCGGTGAATATGCTGGGATGCCTGTTGATTGGTGTTCTGGCAGGCCTCGCCGAGCGGGGCGGAGTAATCTCACAAAATGCCAGCCTGTTGCTTATCACAGGCGTATGCGGAGGTTTTACCACATTTAGCACATTCTCAAATGAAATGTTTGCCATGATACAGTCAAGGCAATATGTGGTGTGCGGCATCTATTTTGTGCTAAGCGTGGTTATAGGAGTGGCACTCGTGTGGGCTGGGCGTAGCATTTTGCACTAAAAAATTATAAAATAGTCGAAGTGTGACGAGTAGCAACGCCACTTCGCTTAAAAAAAGATTGAGGTGGTTTAGATATTTGCAAGATATTGCGTATCTTTGCACGCGAATAATAAATATGTAATGATTATTTCATAAGTGAGATGAAAAATAAATATACAGAGTACAGTAAATTTAATCTTTCGGAGATAAATAAGACCGTTCTGAAGCAGTGGGACGAAGAAGATGTGTTTGCACAAAGCATAAAGGAACGCGAAGGCGCTCCTTCATTTGTTTTCTTTGAAGGTCCTCCATCGGCTAATGGTATGCCTGGCATTCACCACGTAATGGCTCGAACTATCAAGGATATTATCTGCCGCTACAAGACCATGCAAGGTTATCAGGTGATGCGTAAGGCAGGATGGGATACGCACGGACTTCCAGTAGAACTCGGCGTTGAGAAGGCGCTCGGTATCACTAAGGAAGACATCGGCAAGAAAATTTCAGTTGACGAATATAATGCAGCTTGCCGTCGCGAAGTGATGAAATACACTAAGGAATGGACCGACTTGACTCACAAGATGGGCTATTGGGTTGACCTTGACCACCCATATATCACTTATGAAAACAGCTACATTGAGACACTTTGGTGGCTTTTGAAGCAACTTTATAACAAAGGCTTGCTTTACAAGGGTTACACTATTCAGCCATACTCGCCTGCAGCGGGCACTGGCTTGAGTTCTCACGAGCTTAACCAACCGGGTTGCTACCGCGATGTAAAGGACACTACAGTTACTGCCACATTTAAGGTGGTGGATAATGGTAATGCCGTGGTAGAAGAAATTAAGGCAAAGGCTGACGAAAAGTTTGCTAAAAACATCAATATCATAGCATGGACCACAACTCCTTGGACACTGCCATCAAACACCGCATTGTGTGTTGGACCAAAGATAGAGTATGTGGCTGTGGAGAGTTATAACCCATATACAGGCGAGCCGGGCGTTTTCGTTTTGGCTAAGCCGCGCTTGAATGCTTATTTTGCTGCAGCTGCAGCTGAAAAATCGCTCGACGAATATGCTGCTGGCGATAAAGTGATACCATTTAAGGTTATTGCTGAGTTTACTGGCGAACAATTGGTGGGTATCAAGTATGAGCAGCTCTTCCCATGGGTTAAGCCAGTGGCAAAGGAGGACGACAACATCGTTATTAAGGATGCCGAAGCATTCCGTGTAATACCTGGCGACTATGTTACTACAGAAGACGGTACGGGTATCGTACACATCGCACCAACATTTGGTGCCGACGATGCCGCTGTGGCTAAGGCTGCCGGTATTCCTTCGCTCTTCATGATCAATAAGAAGGGTGAAACTCGTCCAATGGTAGATTTCACTGGAAAGTACTATGAAGAGGCTGAACTCGACGAATGGTTTGCTGAAAATTGCGTTAATAGTGCTGTATATGATGAATTTGCTGGCGCCTATGTGAAGAATGCCTACGATCCGAAGTTTAACGAGGGCGGCAAATATGACGAGAAGGCAGCATCGAAGGCTGAGGACCTTAATATAGTGCTCTGCATGAAGATGAAGCAAGCCGGCACAGCATTTAAGATAGAAAAACATGTGCATAACTATCCTCACTGTTGGCGCACCGATAAACCTGTCCTTTACTATCCATTGGACAGCTGGTTTATCAAATCTACTGCTTGCAAAGAGCGCATGTCGGAGCTAAATAAGACTATTAAGTGGAAGCCAGAACATACAGGAACTGGTCGTTTCGGCAAGTGGCTTGAAAACTTGAACGACTGGAACTTAAGCCGCAGCCGCTATTGGGGTACACCACTGCCAATCTGGCGTAGCGAAGACGGCGAAGAGAAGTGTATCGGTAGTATTGCCGAACTTTATGATGAAATTGAAAAGTCGGTAGCTGCAGGATTCATGGCAAGCAATCCGTATAAGGATAAAGGCTTCGTGCCAGGCGATTATAGCAAGGCAAACTATGATAAGATTGACATTCACCGCCCTTACGTTGACCACATCGTCCTCGTATCGGAATCGGGCAAGCCTATGAAGCGTGAACTCGACCTTATCGATGTGTGGTTCGACTCGGGTGCTATGCCATATGCTCAAATTCACTATCCATTTGAGAACAAAGAAGCGCTTGACAATCGCACCGTTTATCCAGCCGATTTCATCGCCGAAGGTGTTGACCAGACTCGTGGCTGGTTCTTCACATTGCACGCAATCGGCACTATGGTATTCGATAGCGTTGCATATAAATCGGTAATTTCTAACGGCCTTGTCCTCGACAAGAACGGAAATAAGATGAGCAAGCGCCTTGGCAATGCAGTTGACCCATTTGGCTCAATAGAAAAATATGGTACCGACCCATTGCGTTGGTATATGATTTCTAACTCATCGCCATGGGATAACTTGAAGTTTGACGTAGCCGGAGTAGAAGAGGTTAGTCGTAAGTTCTTCGGAACGCTATATAACACATATTCGTTCTTTGCATTATATGCTAATGTGGATGACTTTGACAACTCGCTTCCACAGATACCATACGAAGAACGACCAGAAATCGACCGTTGGATTTTGTCGCTCCTCAACACTCTTATCGGTGACGTTACCGCACAGCTCGATGATTATGAACCCACAAAGGCAGCTCGCGCCATCCAAGATTTCGTGGGCGACAACTTGAGTAACTGGTTCGTACGCTTGAATCGTAAGCGATTCTGGGGTGGTGAAATGAATAACGATAAATTGTCGGCATATCAAACCCTATACAAGTGTTTGGAAACCGTAGCACTTTTGATAGCGCCAATAGCTCCATTCTATGCCGATCAGCTCTATCGCGACTTGACAAGAGTGACTACCGGCAACGAAAAGTCGGTTCACTTGGCTAAGTATCCTGTGCAAGACTCTAAGGTTAACAAGGTGCTCGAAGCACAAATGAAGGTAGCTCAAGACATTACTTCGATGGTGCTCTCTCTACGCCGCAAGAGTAATCTTAAGGTTCGCCAGCCACTTTCTACCATTATGATTCCTGTAGTTGACGAAGAACAGCGCAGCGAGGTAGAAGCAATGAGCGCATTGATTCTCAATGAGGTAAATGTTAAGAACATCAAGTATGTAAGCAGCGAAGAGGGTGTGCTTGTGAAGCGCGTTAAGCTCGACTTCAAGAAACTTGGTCCAAAGTTTGGCAAGATTATGAAGCAAATAGCTGCTAAGGTGGCACAGATGAGCCAGAACGACATTATTGAGTTGGAGAAGTCAGCTCAATTCGCCTTCGATATCGATGGACAGCAAGCTGTGATAACAACCGATGATGTAGAAATCATCTCGGAAGATATCCCAGGTTGGTTGGTAGCAAACGAAGGATCGTTGACAGTGGCTCTCGACATTACGGTTACAGAAGATCTTAAGCGCGAAGGTTATGCTCGAGAACTTGTAAACCGCATACAGAATATCCGCAAGAGCAGCAATTTTGAAATTACCGACAAGATTAATGTGGTGATTTCGAGCGATGAGCACACCGACGCCGCTATTGCTGAATATAAAGAATATATTTCGAAACAAGTCTTGGCTGATTCGATTGAAGTAGCTCCAGTGGAAGCTGGCGACGACGTGGTAGAATTAGACATGGATGAGTTTACTCTTAATGTGAAAGTAACTAAGGCTTAGTAAATATTTAACCAAAACAAACTTTTTGCACTATGGCTGAAAAAGTAAGATATTCAGATGCTGAACTTCAAGAATTTAAGGAATTGATTCTTGAAAAACTCGAACAAGCTCAGAAGGAATATGACGACCTTAAGTCGAGTATGGTAAACAGTAATGATACTGCCGATACGTCTCCTACATTCAAGGTACTCGAAGAGGGTGCGAACACATTGAGCAAGGAGTCGCTGGCTCAATTGGCTAACCGCCAGTTGTCGTTTATCCAGAAGTTAAAGGCAGCATTGATAAGAATAGAAAACAAGACATACGGAGTGTGTCGCGAAACTGGCAAGCTGATTCCAAAAGAGCGCTTGCGTTTGGTGCCACATGCTACATTGAGTGTTGATGCCAAAAATAATGCGAAAAGAAAATAATTAACTTTTATTTAGCCTTATTGATGAAATTGACACGAGGAAAATTAGCGGCAATAATCATTGCCGCTATTGTAGTAATTGACCAGATAGTAAAAATTTGGGTAAAAACCCACTTCTTTTATGGCGAGGAGTATAGAATAACCGATTGGTTCATTCTGCGCTTTATTGAGAACAATGGGATGGCGTTCGGAATGGAGTTTGGTAGCAAATTACTCCTCACTTGGTTCAGAATTATTGCAGTAGGGGTGCTGATATATTGCATAACTAAGATAAAGGATCGCGAGGACATGCCCACAGGCTTTATAGTGTGTGTGGCACTCATCACCGCCGGAGCTTTAGGCAACGTAATCGACTGTGTGTTCTATGGGGTGATTTTCGACCGCCCCGAACTATTCCAGACAGCCACTTTGTTTCCTGAAGCTGGTGGTTATGGCACATTGTTTAATGGTCTCGTGGTGGATATGCTCTACTTCCCGCTTGTGGAATGGGACTGGCCTATGTGGATGCCATGGGTGGGTGGAGAACACTTTATTTTCTTCCAGCCAATCTTCAACATAGCCGATGCTGCCCTAAGTGTAGCTACTATAGTGATAATATTGTTTTACTCTAAAACGCTTGCCAAGACTTCGGAGGGTAAACACTCAGAAAAAGAGCAAATTGAGCAATAAACCATAAAGTTTAAGTTGATGAATCGTATTTTGCCAATCATAACGATATTTGTGTTTTCGGCGATATTTATATCGTGCGAGAAAGCGCCCCGATATGCCATTGGCGAGAGCGATATGGAGGACCTTCTGGTTGATATTTATAAAGCTGAAGCTTACATAGAGGCACACTATCTGGAATTTGCCGACGACACTTCGAAAATGCTTCTTAAACAATCGGTATTTATGAAGCATGGTGTAACCCCGGAAAAGTTCGACACGTCGATGAAGTGGTATTCTAAGAATATCCCAGTGTATATGGACGTTTACGATAATGTGCAGAAACGACTCGAAAAAGAGCGCAATGAACTTGATATAAGCACTGGCAACATAGTGGCAACGCACCGCAAAACCGGAACGGGCAAGACATACAAGAATTTTGGCGACTCTGCCGACTTGTGGATGTCGGCACGACAGTTTATTCTTACCGAGAACATCGAAAACGGCATTTTGCCATTCGAACTTAAGACCAATCAAGAGTCGCAGAAGGGTGATAAATATAGCTTGAAGATGCTTGTGGTGAACAATAAGACGGAGATTAAGGCTCTTGTGGCGCTTCTATATAGCGATGATAGCTACACATTCATTGAACGCAGAATGTCATCGAATGGATGGCTTGATGTGGCTGTTCAGGGCGATTCGCTTAAGAGCATCAAGAACGTGTTCGGATACATAAAGTACGGCGCTGTGCCTCATGGCGAAATAGTGTATGTGGATAGTATTTTGCTGCTCCGCACGCATCTCGACCGAAATACGTATAATATTATTAACACCCAGAAGGTTCTTGACCGCCACAAAAGCGAAGAAACCGGCAAAACGGCAACCGACAATACTTCTTCTGAGTCGAAGAAACCAGAATCGGGCAATATGGTACGACCTCAATCCGAAGGTGCGAGTCCTTCGTCGAGGGCTATGTTGCGTCGCCGACTAAGCGAGGATAATAATAAATCGGGAAACGAAATTCATGATGTGAGAGGGCAGACCAAATGAGTGTAGGAATCATAAAATATAATGCCGGAAATATATTCTCGGTTAGGTGCGCATTGCAGCGAATTGGCGTGGATGCGCTTGTTACCGACGATAAGCATGAGTTGCTGAAATGCGACAAGATAATATTCCCTGGTGTGGGTGAGGCATCTACTGCTATGGCTTATCTGCGCGCTACGGGGCTTGATAACTTGATACTTAGCCTAAAGCAACCAGTTCTTGGCATTTGCATCGGAATGCAGCTGATGTGCGACCACTCGGAAGAAGGCGATGCCGATTGCCTCGGAATTTTTGACGGACTCACTGTGAAGCGATTTGATAATTCGCTCGCCGATGAATCGTTTAAGATTCCTCACATGGGCTGGGACACTATAAATGTGGCTAAAGGTAACAGACTTCTGCCACAATATTTATGTGATGAATACGTTTATTATGTTCATAGCTATTATGCCCCCATCTCTGAGCGTTACACTATAGCAAGCACCGATTATATTGTGCCATATAGTGCAGCTCTTAATAAAGACAACTTTTATGCTACGCAGTTTCACCCCGAAAAGAGTGGACGCATTGGCGAAACCATATTGCGAAATTTTCTCGAATTATGATTGAAATAATACCAGCTATCGACATTATCGAGGGTAAGTGCGTTCGACTTAGCAAAGGTGATTACAGTCAGAAAAAGATGTATAATGAATCGCCAGTCGAAGTGGCAAAGCTCTATGAGAGTTTGGGTTGCAAATCACTGCATCTCGTTGACCTTGATGGAGCAAAATCGAGTCACATAGTTAACTATGCGGTGCTTGAGGCGATTGCCACAAAGACACGGTTGACCATAGACTTCGGAGGCGGCTTAAAAAGCGACGATGACTTGCGAATAGCCTTTGAATGTGGTGCCAGCAAAGTGACTGGCGGGAGCATAGCCGTAAAGAATAATGCGCTTTTTGAAAGCTGGATTGGCCGTTATGGCGCCGATCATATAATCCTCGGTGCTGATGCAAAGGGCGGCAAGATTGCTACTAACGGATGGCTCGAAAGTAGCGACCAACAGATTATTCCATTCATAGAATACTATGTCGGTAAAGGCATAACTGATGTTATAAGCACCGATATTGATCGCGATGGTATGCTCGAAGGTCCATCGCTTCAGCTATATTCCGAGATATTGGCAAAAATAAGCGGTATCAGGCTGATAGCAAGTGGTGGCGTTAGTGATATGGCCGACATAGATGCTTTAGATGAAATTAATGTTCCTGCAGTGATAGTGGGAAAGGCTCTTTACGAGGGCCGTATTACTCCTGACGAACTTGAGCATCATAATGTTAAACTAATTTGATAATTCTCTAACTACGATAGATTATGCTTGCCAAACGCATTATCCCATGCCTTGACGTAAAAAACGGTAAGACCGTGAAAGGGGTGAACTTTGAGAACTTCAGAGATGCTGGCGACCCGGTAGAACTGGGGCGTCGCTATAGCGATGAAGGCGCCGATGAATTGGTGTTTCTAGACATTACAGCATCGCTCGAAGGTAGAGACACCTTTGTGAATGTGGTAAGACGCGTGGCAGAGAACCTAAACATACCGTTTACCGTTGGCGGCGGCATTAATAAGATGAGCGATGTGAATGTAATGCTCAACGCCGGTGCCGACAAAATCTCGATTAATTCATCGGCGTTAAGAAATCCCGGTCTTATAGATGAAATATCAAGTCATTACGGCAATCAGGTATGCGTGGTGGCAATAGATGCAAAGTGCGAGGACGACGGCAGGTGGCACTGCTATGTGAAAGGAGGTAGCGAGCGTACCGAACGAGAACTGTTTGAGTGGGCACACGAGGCGCAAGAGCGAGGTGCCGGCGAGATATTGTTCACAAGCATGAATCACGACGGTGTTAAAACCGGATTTGCCTGCGATGCGCTCAGAGAACTTCACAATAGTTTGTCGATACCAATAATTGCATCGGGAGGCTGTGGCGCAATGGAACATTTTCGCGATGTTTTCGACTTTGGCATGGCCGACGCAGCATTGGCTGCAAGTGTGTTCCACTTTAATGAGATATCGATAAGAGAACTCAAGCAATATTTAAAAGCAAATAATATAAATGTAAGAACTATATAATTATGGCACTTGATTTCGACAAAATGGGTGGTTTAATACCAGCTATCATACAAGATGCACGCACCAAAAATGTGCTTATGCTCGGCTTTATGAATAAAGAAGCTTACGAGAAAACGTTGGAGATAAACCGAGTTACATTTTTCAGCCGTACAAAGAACCGACTTTGGACAAAAGGCGAGGAGAGCGGTCATTTCTTAGATGTGGTGTCGATTGAAAGCGATTGCGATAACGATACCTTGCTTATTAAGGCAATCCCTAACGGTCCGGTGTGCCACACGGGTTCGGCTACTTGCTTTAACGATAATAACGACTTCGGCATAGAGTTTTTGACTCACCTTCAGGATTTTATCGAGCAGCGATACAAGGAGATGCCAGAAGGTAGTTATACCACATCTCTGTTTCAGAGTGGAGTGAATCGTATGGCGCAAAAAGTGGGCGAAGAGGCTATTGAAACCGTGATAGAG
This sequence comes from uncultured bacterium, assembly GCA_945612775.1. Classification (GTDB taxonomy): domain Bacteria; phylum Bacteroidota; class Bacteroidia; order Bacteroidales; family Muribaculaceae; genus SFTJ01. The sequence goes on from CALZAF010000005.1 coordinate 27,491, forward strand.
GCAACTAATGGCACCGACGGACGCATGATGTATGAGGCTGCCGATATGCTATATCACTTGATGGTACTTTTCACCTCGAAAGGTCGTAGAATTGAAGAATTGGCAGAAGCATTATATCGTCGCCACAATAAAGTGAAAGAGGAATATGACAAAGATTGTTGATTATAAAAACGTAGAGATACATCGCAAAGAGCTTGTGGTGCTCAAGAATGTGAGTTTCGCACTCGAAGAGGGCGAATTTGTGTATCTAATTGGTAGAGTTGGCAGCGGCAAGAGTAGTTTGCTGAAATCGCTCTATGCCGAGATTCCTATAGCAAGTGGCGATGCTCATATTTTAGACTACGACTTGATGAATATCAAGAAAAAACATATTCCATTATTGCGGCGCAATTTAGGTATAGTTTTCCAAGATTTTCAGCTCTTGACGGATAGAACGGTATATGAGAATTTGGAATTTGTGCTAAGAGCTACCGGCTGGAAGGATGCCAACGAGATTGATGAACGTATCGACCAGACTTTGCATCAAGTGGGTATGGCAAACAAATCGTATAAGATGCCACATGAACTCTCAGGTGGTGAGCAGCAGCGTGTGGTGATAGCTCGAGCATTGCTCAACAATCCCAAAATGATTCTTGCCGATGAGCCGACGGGTAATCTTGACCCTGAGACAGGACACCAAATTATCTGCTTGCTTCGGAGCATTGCCGAGAATGGAACTGCAGTGATTATGGCTACACACAACATCGAGTTGGTTAAGGAATTTCCATGCCGCACAGTGAAGTGTGAGGACAAGGCACTGACAGAAATAGAGATATAATAACGATAATTGAGTATTTGTAAATAAAACTACTAACTATATTATATGATTTTTCCTATCGATGACTTGCAAAAGCAGGATACCCCATGTTATTACTACGATTTGGGCTTGCTAAGACGTACATTGACGATACTAAATAATGAAATTGAAGGGCTGCCTTATCATGTGCATTATGCAGTGAAGGCAAATGCTAATCCCATATTGCTCACCGAGATAAAAAATGCCGGTTTTGGCGTAGATTGCGTGAGTGGATGGGAGGTGCAAAGGGCAATAGAGAATGGTTTTGCTCCCGAAAAGATAGTGTTTGCCGGAGTGGGCAAGACCGACAAAGAGATTAATTATGCCTTAGATAACGATATATTTTGCTTCAATGTAGAGTCGCTTCCCGAGCTTGAAGTAATTTCAGATCTCGCCGCGAAAAAAGGCAAGGTAGCAAAGGTGGCTATAAGAGTAAATCCAAATATCGATGCTCATACTCATAAATATATTACTACTGGGTTGAATGAGAATAAGTTTGGCATCACTCTCGATATGCTCGATGACGTAATCGATCGCGCTATGGAACTTCAGAACGTAACTTTTGTGGGGATTCACTTCCATATAGGGTCACAGCTTACCGATATGAGCCCTTATGCCATGTTGTGCGACACAATCAACGACCTTTTGCGTCACCTCGAAGAACGAGGAATTAAGCCTTCGATAGTGAATGTAGGTGGCGGTTTAGGTATCGATTATGTTAATCCAGACGAACACGAAGTGGCTGATTTTGCCAACTTCTTTGGCATTTTCAAGCAGCGCTTGTTGCTGAGAGAGGGGCAGCAGCTGCATTTCGAACTGGGCCGCTCGATAGTGGCACAATGTGGTGCTCTTATCACGCGCGTGACATATGTTAAGGAAGGAAAGGCCAAGAAATTTGCCATAGTAGATGCCGGTATGAGCGACTTGATTCGCCCTGCGTTGTATCAGGCGCATCATAAGATTCAGAACATTAGCAACGTATCAGGCGATTGTGAAAAATATGATGTGGTGGGTCCTATTTGCGAGTCGAGCGACTGCTTTGGCGAAGATGAACTTCTGCCATCGGTTAAGCGAGGTGATTTGCTTGCCATCCGTTCGGCTGGAGCGTATGGCGAGATTATGGCTTCGAGATATAATTGCCGTCCATTTGCCGGCGTGTTTGCGAAATAAAGTTGTGGCACATATAAGGAGTTAAGGGCGTAACAACCTCACCGTGGTGGTTACGCCCTTAATGTGTAAAAACAATTATCTCAGATTGCTATAGACGCTCGAGAACAGTCTTAACGAGGTCTTCAACAGCAGTTTTATAATTAGGATTTACCGATGTTGCCACGCGGTTAGCAATTACCGAGCACACAGTCAGCGCTTTGTGGCCCATAAGCTTTGCAAGTCCCTGAAGCGCAGAACTTTCCATTTCGTAGTTTGTGATATGTCCGCCATTATATTCGAATGCTTCGATTCTTGCATTTAAGTTCGGTTCGGCAAGAGGCAGACGCACTTCTCGACCTTGCGGACCGTAAAAACCATTGGCTGCGATAGTGTAGCCTTTAACGAAATCGTCACGGCCAATTCGCTCCACGAGTTCGGCATCGGCGTCAACAACGTAAGGCTTAGCCCACAGCTCGTTCCATCCCACAAATTCGCAGAATTTCTTTTCAAAGTCGAGATCGCTCACCTCATTGCGTCCGGCATAGAAGTTGAGCACACCATCAAATCCGATAGCCTTGGTAGCCATAACAGCAGTTCCGATGGGAACGTAAGGCTGCAGACCTCCGCAAGTGCCTATGCGCACAATAGACAGTGTGCGGTGTTCATCCTTCACTTGTCGAGTGGTGAAATCGATGTTAGCAAGGGCATCGAGTTCGTTCATCACGATGTCGATATTGTCGGTGCCAATACCATGTGATAGGCACATGATAGGTTTTCCCTTATATGTGCCGCCAATAGTATGAAATTCGCGACTCGACACTTCGAAGTCTTGAGTGTCGAAATAAGATGCAATCATATTTACTCTGCCGGGGTCGCCGCAAACCACTATGCGGTCGGTGAGCTGTTCGGGCTTGAGGTGCAAGTGAAATACTGAGCCGTCGGAGTTGATGATGAGTTCCGAATCGGCGATAATACGCTTATTGGTGTTGTTCATAATTGTGGCTTTATTATGGTTAATGTATAGCCAAAACGTAACGGCATCCAGGAAGAGCGGTTACGAGGCCTTTAAATTCAAGTTCTACTAAAGTACTCAAAATTTGATAAACAGGCAAATTTAGACGCGAAGTTAGCGTGTTAATGTGCATTTCTTCGTTATTTTTAAGCATATTTAATACCAAATCTTCTTCGGGTGTGGTTTCAGGGAAGAGCTCTTTTTGACGAGGCTTGCTGTTTTCAGTTTTAGTCTTCCACTGCATAGATTTAATCAGATCATCGGCGCAGGTGATAAGCGAAGCTTCGTTGCTCATAATAATCTTATTGCAGCCGCGCGAAAATTCATCGGTGCTGCGCCCCGGTAGGGCAAACACCTCGCGATTGTAGCTCGATGCCAGTTGAGCAGTTATAAGCGCTCCGCCTTTTTCTGCCGATTCCACTACCACTGTGCAGTCGCATAGGGCTGCCACGATGCGGTTTCGTGCCACAAAGTTGCCTTTATTGATATGGTTTTGTGAAGGGTAGTCGGAAACGAGAACTCCTCCACTATGGACAATGTCGGCGGCATTGTTGCGGTGGCTTGTAGGGTAGATGGTGTTAAGTCCGTGAGCAAGGACGGCTGCAGTGGGCACATTGTACTTAAGGCAAGCATTATGTGCCATTATGTCGATGCCGTAGGCAAGTCCGCTTACTATTATCACATCTGATAGTGAGCAAGATATGTCCTCTATAAAGCTATTAACGAATTGCTGACCGTAATGAGTGGCGTGCCGAGTGCCAACTATGGCAATAGTATGCTTTGCGTTTAGGTTGCATTTGCCCATAGTGTAGATTAAAATAGGAGCATCGGGCGCATTGAGTAGGCGAGTAGGGAAATCGTTATCGGTGAAATATGACACTTTTATGCCATTCTTCTCAATAAATTCAATCTCTTTTTTAGCGAGTTCGAGGCATTTTTGGCGATAGGCGAATCCTATAATTTTGCTTTTGCTATTGGTGATTTCTTGCAAATCTTTTTCCGACATGGTGAAAAAGTCCTTTTCTGAAGGGATTACCTCCAGAAACTTATTCGCAAGATCGATTCCCATGCCTGAGACCGAAGCGAATGCAATTCGATATGTAAGAAGCGTCGAATCCAAATTTTATAAATATTCTTTAAAAGCTTCTTTAAAAGCCTCGCCGCGTGAAAGCTTTCCGTTCTCGAGGCATACGCACGACACAATGGCCTTTACTGCTGTTTCGCCAGAGGCTTTATTTGTTATAGTCTGGTGAAAAATAAACCTTACGCCTTTAAGTTCTACCCAAAGGCTGCTTATCATAATGTCGTCGCTGCGAAGAGGCGTCAAATAATCTATCTCAACACGATTGACCACAGGAATCAAACCTTTCTCCTGCATTTGCTTGAACGACAGTCCTGCTTCTTGGCAGAACTTGTGTCGAGTATGCTCGAGATAATGCTGGTAATTGGCATTATTCACTATACCTTCACTGTCGATTTCGTAGTCTCGCACTTCGATTTCTATCGAAAATATGTTTTTGTCTGTTATTTCCATGTTCTAAAAAAGTTCTCCCAAAGTTACATCAATTTTATCACAAATAAGTGATTGTTTTGTGAAAATGCAACATATTGCTTGGTATAATTTGCTTAATATGTTGAACAGGGCACAACGATTTCGTCGATAATTAACCATTCTGAGCGGAAGTTTTGTTGCTTAATGATGAATTAAAACATCTACTAATGTGCTGTGATGTAGCACTTGACGATGAAATAAAGCGGAGTTTTTGTTTGATATGTTGTTATTATTTGTTAACTTTGTACTCAATAACAAGAGTGTTGATTCTTCTCTGTTATGGGAGTAAGGTCAGCTGTTATTTTTTGCATAAAGAAACCGAATTACTCAATCGTAGTGTTTACGTTGACATTAGTCGATTGGATTGGGCAATTATAAAGAGTTTCTCTATGTAATACACTGAAACATAGCATTTAAACTATGTTTTGGTGACCCCAAATAATGGATTTTAGATAAACAAAAGAGAGTTATATATCTCGGTTTTTGGATTTAGGATAAATAAAAGAGAGAGTTAAATATCACGTTTTTTTACATTAGGAAGTGCGTGGCATAATAACCAAAACATTGATGAATAAGTCATGCCTCCTAACTTAATTCTGAGATATGAATATTACATTTTTGCTTGCTGATATGGTTCTTGCAGTTATTATCAGCATTGTGTTTGCGGGGGTTATAATCCCTCAGATTCTTTTGATTGCTTTTCGTAAGCAATTGTTCGACGTACCCGACGAACGAAAGATACACACGAGTGCTGTGCCTCGATTGGGCGGTATAGCATTTATGCTTGTTACAATGTTTACTGTTTTCCTGATTATTGGAGTGAATTTGGCTGTAGATGAAACAACAGTATGCAGAGATTTATCGCAAGATGTGCTGCATTTTTGTTTCGGTTTCTGCGCATTGATTTTGATTTATGTTGTGGGTATAGCTGACGACCTGATTGGTGTGCGCTATCGCGCTAAGTTTGTGGTGCAGACGTTGAGTGCATTGCTAATTGTGGCATCGGGCTTGTACATAAGCGATTTGTATGGGCTTATGTTCGTGCATACCATTCCTCCAATTGTGGGATATGTTTTAACTGTGATTGTGATAGTGTTTATAACGAACTCAATTAACTTGATAGACGGAATAGACGGCCTAGCCTCTGGATTGTGCATGGTGGCATTGCTGTTCTATTGTATCGTGTTCTTCTCATTCGGTCACTACACTTATGCTCTCTTATCAGCAGCTTTGTTTGGCACTGTAGTTCCATTTTTCTACTACAATGTGTTTGGAAGTGCCGAAAAGCAGAAGAAAATATTTATGGGCGACACGGGAGCTTTGACGCTTGGCGTGATTATAAGTTTCTTGAGCTTGCGCATCAACCAATTTGGTGTAGAATCTAATATAAATAATGCTTTTGTATTGGCTTTTGCACCGCTTATCGTGCCATGTTTCGACGTAATACGAGTGTATTTCCATCGCATCCGAGAGCATAAAAGCCCATTCTTGCCCGACAAGAATCACATCCACCACAAGTTGATGAGAGCTGGCTTGACACCGGGTTGGGCTATGATTTCGATTGTGGTGTTCTCGATAGGTGTCACGGTGTTGAATTTGGCATTTTCTTATATCTTAAGCCTGAGCTTGCTCATGATTTTAGATTTGGTATGTTATTTTGCCGGACATGGCCTGCTTAACAAGATAATAAGTATGCGCGCCAATAAACAAGCCGCATAATTAGTTGTATTTCTCTATTTTAGAATTTTAATAGATTATTTGCAAAATATTTCTCTAAATTAATTTTATGAAAACTATTCATTTTGTTATTGCTGTGGCGTTGGTTTTACTTGCGTCTTGTAGTGCTCCTAAAAACATTGAGTATTTTCAAGATGTAGAAAACGGTACTGCATTAAAATTACTAGAGTCGTCAGCCATAAGGATAAAACCTAATGACAAAATCTCGATTGTGGTAAATAGTTTAACACCGGAATTAGCAATGCCACTTAACTTGCCCTACGTTTCAACTCGTCTTGGTCAAGGATCTACGGCTACTATTGGTGTTAACTCCAACAACCAAAATGGCATCTTGTCGTACTCAGTTGATGCCGATGGCTATGTGGAAATGCCACAAATCGGAAAGGTGCAAGTTGCAGGTATGACCCGTGCTGAAGTGTCGGAAAAAGTGAAGCAAATTATCATCGAACAAGGCATTCTTACTGATCCTACCGTAGTGGTAGAATTCACTAATCTTGCCATTTCGGTGCTTGGTGAAGTTTCAAAACCGGGACGTTATGCTATCGATCGCGATGTTTACACCATCTATGATGCAATCGGAGCAGCAGGCGACCTTACCATCTTCGGTAGGCGCGAGGCTGTGAAAGTGATGCGTGTGGAAAATGGCGAACAGAAGGTATATACCGTTGACCTTTGCAATGCCGAAAGTGTGGCAAAATCACCAGTTTATTGCCTACGCCAAGGCGATATGGTGTATGTGGCACCAAATGACATGCGCGCTCGCCAATCTACGGTCAATGGTAATAACGTGCTAAGCACTTCGTTCTGGATTTCGCTTGCATCGCTGTTGACAACGGTATGTGTCTTGATATTTAAGTAATTAGAAATTTGAAATTAATAGTATAATGGCAAATAATAAGATTAACGGACAGATTAAGCCTCAAGACGACATCCTATCACTTTCCGACTTGTGGTATATGTGCCTTAGCAACTGGAAGTGGTTTGTCGTGTCGGTGGCATTTGCCTTGATGTTGGCATTTATTTATGTGGTGCGCATGGAGCCGGTGTATGAGCAACTTGCCTCAGTAATGATAAAGGAAGATGGCAAACGAGGCGGAATGTCGAGCGATGTGGCATCGGCATTTAGCGATATGGGCATCGGCATGACTTCGTCGAACGTTGAGAACGAGGCAGAGGTGTTTAAGTCGCCAAATGTGATTTTGGAAGTAGTGAAACGTCTGAATATCGACGTGAATTATTCGACCGACGGACGATTTCACCGCACAACCTTGTATAAAAAGACCTGCCCTGTAGATGTTGCTTTCACTAATCTTGCTGGTGACCAAAGTGCAAGCCTCACTTTAACTCTTAACGGTAAAGATGAAGTGGCAATTAGCGCCATAATGCTCGATGGTGAAGAATGTGCTGGCACATATAAAGGAAAATTAGGTGATTCGATAAAAACACCTATCGGCGAAATATATGTTCGCAAAAATTTGGAGTATGTGCAAAATCCAGAGGCAAAACCGCTGTCAACCATTTACGTTTCGCGCCTCAGCGATGATTCGTCAGTCAGCAATGTGTTGGGACGTTTGTCGGTATGGCTTAACTCGAAGAACAATACAATTATTGATATCGCATATTCTGATGTGTCGATACAGCGTGCACAAGACATCATCAACACGCTGATTGAGGTTTATAACCAACATTGGGTAGAAGATAAGAACCAGATTGCATCATCTACTTCGGCATTTATCAACGACCGTTTGGCGATGATTGAAAACGAGTTGGGCAATGTTGACTCCGATATCAGCACCTACAAGAGCGCCAATATGGTTCCTGATGTGCAAGCAGCAGGTGCCATGTATATGCAACAGGCTAATAAGACTGGTCAGGACATGATGGAGCTCAACAATCAGATATATATGGCTAAGAGCATCCGTGAATCGCTGTCGTCGGGTACGGATGTTGATAATTATCAGTTGTTACCATCTAATAGTGGCATACAGAGCCCAGGTATCGACACCCAGATTGCCGAGTTCAATAAGTTGCTTATGCAACGCAACAGCTATGTGGCAAATAGTAGCACTGAGAACCCAACAGTAAAGAAACTTGATGCTCAACTTGTGGCAAGCCGCCACGCTATCTGCAGTAGTCTTGATAATGTGGTGACTGCTCTTGAAACCCAAATTAGAAATTTGCAAAATTATTCTCGCACAACCACTTCGAATATTCAAGCAAACCCTACACAGGCAAAGAACTTGTTATCAGTAGAGCGCCAACAAAAGGTTAAAGAAGCACTTTACCTATTTTTGCTGCAGAAACGCGAAGAGAACGAGCTTAATAAGGCGTTTACCGCCTATAACACTCGCGTGGTGGCTACACCTCACGGGAAAAAGACTCCAGTAGAGCCTGTGTCGCGCAATATATTTATGATAGCTTTTGCTATCGGTTTGATGTTGCCGGCAGTGGTGCTCTATGTGGCTGAAAGCATGAACACTCGCATTCGCAATCGCAAGGAGGTAGAAGATGCTGTTACCGTGCCATTCTTGGCAGAGATACCAGACATGGGTCCAAAACGCCATTTCTGGGAAAAGAAGCCTAAGCGCACCACACACCCAGTGATGGTGGAAGATGGTAACCGAAACCTAATCAACGAAGCCTTCCGCATCTTGCGAACCAATCTGGAATTTGTGACCGACTCTTCGAAGAGAGAAAATGTGTTTGTTACCACTTCTTATAATCCTGGTAACGGTAAGACATTTATCACGCTTAATATGGCAGTGTCGCTTGCCATCAAGGGCAAAAAAGTGTTGCTTTTCGATGGTGATATGCGCCACACCTCTCTGTCGAAGGCATTCGGTGCTCCGGGTATCGGATTGTCGAGCTATCTTGCCGGAAAGGTCGATGATGTGAATGCTATTATTTTGCATGACGCCGATAAGGGCTTGGATGTAATACCTACAGGAGCAATTCCTCCAAACCCAACGGAATTACTTTATGGTCCTCGTTTGAAGCAGCTTCTCGATATCCTAAGAGAACGTTATGATTACATATTTATCGACTGTCCACCATCGGATATCGTAGCTGATACATCTATTATTACAAAGCTTGCCGATAGAACCATCTTTGTGATTCGCTCTGGTATGCTTGAACGCAGCATGTTGCCAAAGCTTCAAGAAGATTATGACACCAAGCGATTCCCGAATATGATGCTTATACTTAACGGTACAGTTTATGATTCAGGTTCGATGGGTGGCAGATATGGTTATGCCTACGCTTATGGCTATGGCTACTATTCATCGAATAGCAAGGATTATTACTCAAAGGATTAATAGAGGCGCATACCATTTAAGGCAATGAGAGATTTCAAGGATATTCAAATAGCAGTAGCAGGCACGGGCTATGTGGGATTAAGCATAGCCACGCTGCTTGCGCAGCACCACAAGGTGACAGCGGTTGACGTTATCCCCGAAAAGGTGGAGAAAATCAACAGGCGCATTTCGCCCATCCAAGACGAATATATCGAAAAATACTTTGCCGAAAAAGATCTTAATCTCACTGCCACACTCGATGGCGCGTCGGCATATCGCGATGCCGACATTGTGATCATTGCTGCCCCAACCAACTACGACCCGGTTAAGAATTTCTTCGATACACATCACATAGAGGATGTTATCGACCTTGTGCTTAGCGTAAATCCTGAGGCTGTGATGGTGATAAAGAGTACCATACCCGTAGGATATTGCCGAAGCCTATATGTGAAATATGCACGCAAAATGGTGGCTTTGGATAGCAATTATAAGTTCAGATTGCTGTTCTCGCCAGAGTTCTTGCGTGAGAGCAAGGCTCTCTACGATAATCTTTATCCTTCGCGTATAATTGTGGGCTATCCGAAGATGATGTCGGCAGAATATGAAGAGGAAAATGAGGCAATACGTCGCATTTCGAGCAATCATTCTGAAGAATATGCTCGCATATTTGCTGCCTTGCTTCAAGAGGGCGCAATAAAGAAAGATGTTCCGACATTGCTGATGGGAACCAAGGAGGCGGAGGCAGTAAAACTCTTTGCAAACACCTATTTGGCACTTCGCGTGAGCTATTTTAATGAACTCGACACCTATGCCGAGGTTAAGGGCCTTGATGCCAAGGCGATAATAGAAGGCGTAGGGCTTGATCCCCGCATTGGAACTCATTACAACAACCCATCGTTCGGTTATGGCGGCTATTGCTTGCCCAAGGATACCAAACAGCTGCTTGCAAATTACCAGAATGTGCCTCAAAATATGATGAGCGCCATAGTAGAGAGCAATCGCACCCGCAAAGACTATATTGCTGATGCTGTACTACGTAAAGCTGGATGGTACGACTATAGCACACAGAATCAATATGGCAGTGTTGCACATTCGGAGAGCGTTACCATTGGCGTGTATCGCCTGACTATGAAGTCGAACAGCGACAATTTCCGTCAATCGTCGATACAGGGCGTTATGAAGCGCATCAAGGCAAAAGGTGCAAATGTGATAATCTACGAACCAACGCTTGACGATGGAACTATGTTTTTCGGCAGTCGTGTGGTAAATAATCTTGATAGATTTAAGCAAGAATCGAATGCAATTATTGCCAATCGTTATGACTCGATTCTTGATGATGTGGCAGAGAAAGTATATACTCGCGATATTTTTCGCCGAGATTGAGATAATAATTTAAAATTATTCATTTAATTAAAGGAATATTCCATCGAAATTAATTTTAAGGAATAATAATTTGAAAATTCTGTAGTTATCTATTCAATTGCAAATCAAAGGTCTATCGATAGATAGA
>CALZAF010000006.1 GCA_945612775.1 uncultured bacterium
CAAAGCCACTCCGATAATGAGAATGATGTTCCCACGGTCGGAATGGATGAAGAAGCGATATGTTTGTCTTAATAATTTTACCATTGTTGCTAACGACAATTACTGAGATGTTAATTACAGAACTGTTGGCTTTGTTGAACAGCTGATTCTTGTAAACGGAAATTGGTCTGCTCAGCAAGAAGCCCCACGAGAAGGCATAAACTTGGGAACATAGGCATTGAAAGGCGTTCAATCTCTCCGTTCGAACTGCCCACAATGGTAGTGGCGATGCTTAGACAGCATATTAGGAGGTGTAGTGCGATTATAGGCACCAATCGACGCCTTTTTCGAATCCATAGCCATAACTCAAATGGTATGAGAACCATTAGGGCTATGAAAATTATGTTCATAGTAACGCATTGAAAAATGGCGGAATAGTGAAACGCGGGCCAGGTTTTTACATGAGGAAAAATCTTGAAGCAACTTTTCCCGATCAAGATAATCTTTCCTTTAACGAAATGGGCTGTATGCTCTTTCAGGTTTTTTTTAGCTTCGGCTACGCAGTTTTCTTTATCGAACCATACCCAATAGATATCCCTACCGTGACCAATCTGCACCTCTTCGGTAAGCTCGTTGTAGGGGAGTTCGGATATTTGGTCTCCACAGGATATCATGAATAGGTTGAGAGTTGACACATAACTGAATCCAAATATTCCGTAAGTGTTAAAGAACCAAAGGCAATAACTGAAAAATACAACGCTTGTGGCGCTCAGAGAGATGATTGCCGATTTTAGGTGCTTTAGAGAACCTTTTCGGTGGGAAAAATACATTATAAGCACTAAAATAGGAATAAAGCATACATTGAAAGGTCGCAAGAACACTAAGAATAGCAAGATTAAAGCTGCGCTCCAGATGGTGCCTCGCCCAGCTTTGCCTACAATAATACGCGACATGCAATATATGAGAATCACCATGCCCGATATCGAAAGGCTCTCGGTCATGATGTAAAGGCACATTTCAAATATAGGTATGCTCCATGCATATAATGCTGTAGGGATAAATTTAAATGCCCACTTGTCGGTAAACAATGATATTGTGCGGTGCAGGAAGATTATGGAGATATAGAATACTATTAAATGCAATGCAGTTAACGATTCAAGCACATATTCGCCGAAATAATGGTGCATTATGTGGCATATAAGAGGATAGATGGGAGTGCGAAGGTAATCGATCCCGCCATTTGCAAACAATTCGCCAGCGGCAAAATATGTACTGGTATCCGACGACGTTATAAACCCCATCGCAATAAACTTAATCCAATGCAACGACCAATATATGGCAACTCCGACTATAAAGAGAATGTTCTCAAAATCGGAGCGTAATATTGTGGGCAATATTTCTTTGAGTCGTTTAATCAAGGTTTGTCGATATTATCGATTGAAAATGAAAACCGAGAAAGAAAAATAGGTGCCATAACAAATACGCATGGCAACATGGGTGTCATGATTCTTACAAACTGCGAATCGGCTCCCCAAATAGCTGTAAACACTCCGCCCACAAAGATTAGAGCCAATGCGGCAGAGATGACAACGCACGATTTGCGCCAAAACAGATAGTAGAGTTCTAACAAGATGAATAGGACTGTAAATAGGTAGAAATACGATATTCTCATGTGGAACAGCGATTCAAGAACTGGACTATTCATTTCGCCTGTGTAGAAGAGTACGAAACTATATAGAAAATCGAAGATTTTAGCTTTTGTATATGTTACGAAATTGTCGTTATAGATTTTTTCGCACATATCGCGGTATTGCTGTGATGGTTGCCAAACCCACGATTCAGGCATGAATATTACATCGTCGTTGATGTCGCCCTTGGTGGCATATCCGAAATAGTTAAGGCTTTCGATTGTTGGTATTAATTCCAACTTCTTTAGTGCCAAGCATCGATTTAATTCATATACGCAAGAGAATGAATAAGAACCATAGGCTCTATTGTAGGCCGCCATATATCCGCCAAGAGCCAATGCAATGCCTATCATTGACGCGATGTTTGCTATTACATATAGGCGGTTGCGGATGCTCTTTATCAGCGCATATATCATCACTATTGCCACGGCTGGAATAAAGCATACAAAAAATGGCCGCAGCATAATCATAAACACCAAGAAAACGGCTGTGCCGATGGTTGCGGCAATTTTATGCCGGCTAAGTGTGATGGCTGTTAAGAGTGCTATCAGGTAGGTTGTGCACGAAATTGCAAAAGATTCGGTGAGAATCAAGTGGATATATCCGCCAAACATAGGCGACCATGTGTAGAGAGCAGTGGCGATAGCCGCAAAACGCTTTCGCCGAGTGAGTCGGCTCACCGCATAATACATGGGCAATGCCGATGACAGATACACCAAAAGCTGCAATATCACAATTATTTTAAACGTGTGCGGTGCGCTAATCGATGCCAGGAAATGGCATAATAGAGGATATACCGGAGTGCGCAGGTGGTCGATATTGCCACTTGCAAACACGTCGCCTGAGGTGAAATAGCTACCACTATCGTCATAAACACCTATTTGAAAACCTATTGCAGCCATTCGTGCCACATTAAGTGCCAATCCGATGATAATTATCATCGACAGTACGAATCGCTCGGAATGGAGTAACTTTTTGATTTTTGTCATCGCTATAAGTGATGAAGTGGTGAGTTTGGTTCTTATGTTATTTAATCAATCCACAGGATATGTCATGTTGGCATCAGTCATCTTGTAGAGCACTTCGATGAGATACTTGCGGGCTTCCCATCGTGCCATAGGCAGATTGTTGAGCATATAGTTGCCGCAATCGTGGGCGTTAGCACCGGGAATTACGTCGTCGAATTCGCTTATGAATTCAAATGTCTCGGTTACCAATGGCAAAATGTCGGTGGGGGTCAAGTCGCCTTTTACGAGCAGATAGTTTCCCGTGCAGCAACCCATAGGACCCCAATAAATGATTTTGTTGCCCCATTGGGGATGGTTGCGCAGGAAAGTAGCAGCTAAGTGCTCCATGGTGTGAATAGCCGCTTGGCCTATTGCAGGTTCTTTATTTGGCTCTTTCATGCGGATGTCGAAAGTGGTAACTGTGTCGCCGCCTTCTAAATGGTCCTTGCGCGACACATATATGCCACGGAGTAATTTCAGGTGATTGATTGTGAAACTGGCTATCTTTTTCATATTAATCGGTGTTGAGGTTAAGAATTAGGTGATGCAAAACGTTGAAAGTGTGTTCTGGAGCAGTTTCCCAGAAGTTTTCGTATTGCAAAGCATTGTTGTGGCTTGCGCCAGGAGAGTCGCTAATCACGCGCATGCTGATAAAGTCTTTTTTATAGAGATAGCACGTTTGCGCTATAGCTGCCGATTCCATATCCACCGCCAAAGCTTCGGGGAATGAGCTCTTTATGCGATTAAGTTGTTCTGCAGTGTCGATAAACTGGTCGCCCGAACAGATAAGCCCGAGGCGCAGCGAATCGTCGCATGGCAAGCTCTTTAGCACCGATTGGCATGCAGGGTAATATAATGGTAATCCTTGCACTGCTCCCAAAGTGCTCTCAGGACCGCAATATACATCGTGATAAGCCACACGCTCGCCGATTACTATGTCCATCACGCTGATCGACTTGTCGGCACCGCCAGCCACACCCGAATTTATGATGAGGTCAATGTCGAAGTTCTTAATCATGGTCAAAGTGCCCAACGCGGCATTAACTTTGCCGATGCCGCACTGCATGGCCACTACGGTGTTGCTGCCAATTTCGCCCTTATGGAACGAGAGTCCGTCGATTTCGCTTTCTGTGCGGTTATTTAATAGTGGCAGAAGGAGTCGCAGCTCCTTGCTCATTGCTACAATAATTCCAATATTCATCAGTATGCTTGTTGTTTGTGAAAAATATATTGTAAAGGTAATAAATTATTGTGGATTTTATACAATATTTGTGGCTGGTTATAGGATTATTCGTAAATAATTTTGTAGATTTGCATTGATAATGATATTATTAACGGAATAAACGAATATTACACACTTGTTACCGAAAATTGAGGTAGATAAGAGGATAGTTGAAACTTGTCCCGGGATGAAGATAGGGCTTGTTCGTGCCACGGTGGTAAATGCGCCAACGAGCGATGAATTGTGGGCTGAGCTTGAGCGTGCGGCTGAAGAAATAACAAGCCGTTACGAATTGCTTGCCATCAACAAACGCCCGGCTGTGGCGGCAACAAGAAATCTCTATCGGCGTCTTGGCAAAGACCCCAACAGATATAGGGTAGCAAGTGAAGCTTTGTGCCGAAGGGTGATAAGGGGCTTAGGTCTTTATAGACTGACAACTCTGGTAGATTTAATCAACCTTGTTTCGATGGTTTCGGGATATGCCATTAGTGGACTCGATGCCGACAAAATTGTAGGCGACACTTTGAGCCTTGGCGTAGGCGAAGAAGACGAGCGCTACGAAGGAATTGGCAGAGGCGTGCTGAATATTGCCGGAATGCCGGTTTATCGCGACGAAATAGGCGGCGTGGCTACCCCTACAAGCGACGAGGAGCGCACGAAGATAACGGAAAATACAACCGCAGTTCAGATAAATATAAATGGCTATGGCGAAGAAATGCCGATGAACTTGGCTGTGCAATGGACTGTGGAATTGCTTGAAAAATATGCTGCTGCCACGGCGGTGGAAACGAAAATTATAGAACAATTTTAATTTGTAAGTACAGATATGAAATTGCTGAGGATGATAGAAGACAGTGTCAACGAGCGATATGTAGATGATATCGTGCGTGCCCTTCAGGATGGCAAGATAGTGGTTTTGCCTACCGACTCTCTATATGCTTTAATTTGCGATGCGATGAACAATCAGGCTATAGAACGCATTTGCAAGATAAAGATGATGAAATCGGCAAAGTCAAATCTGTCAATTTCTTGCTCCGACATCTCTATGGCGTCAAAATATGCGAAGATAGATAATGAGATGTTTAAGATAATAAAACGAAATCTGCCTGGCGCATTTACATTTTTAATTGAGGCCACGTCGAAGTTGCCCAAGGTGTTTAAAGGCCGAAAGGTGGTGGGCGTGAGAATAGTGGAGAATAAGATATTGCAAGCAGTGATTGAGGCTATGGGGCATCCGCTTTTCTCAACTTCGGTAGAGGGTAAAGATGACGATTATCGTTGCGAACCCGAACTTATCGCCCAGACCTATAGCCGCGATGTGGAGTATGTGATTGATGCCGGACGAAGCGAATTGCTGCCGTCAACAGTGGTGGATTTCACTGGCCCGGAACCCGAAGTGGTAAGGCAGGGCAGCGCAGAATTTGAATTTTGATTTAATGTATATATATCATGAATATTATTGGCTTAATTGTGTTATTTTTAATCGTATTATTGATTATTGCGTTCGTGATATTGAAATCACGAAAAAAGGAATCGCAAGATGGGGTAATTGACGTTAGTGAAAGCCCTAAGGTAAAACAGGTGGAAACCCATACTCCGAAGGCTGAAACTGCTGAAGCAAAGGAGGCAAATGAGCCCAAATCGACAGAAATGGTCGCCGAAGATGTCAGTGCCGACACATCGGCTCCCCAACCGTGTGCCGCTACACCCGCTAAGCGTGAAAAGGTGGATACTGGCGACTTGGTGCACATCCTTGTGGCTGAAGACAATTTGAGTAACTACAAACTTGTGGAAGTGATGCTTCGCAACCTTGCAGTTACTGAGAATGCCATCAACGGTAAAGTGGCTGTGGAGCGAGTGCGCGAGGTGGAATATGACATGGTATTTATGGATGTGAAGATGCCAGTTATGAATGGCCTTGAGGCTACTCAAGAGATTCGCAAATTCGACACCAAAGTGCCTATTATAGCCGTTACAGCCAACGTGCTCGACTTCGATAAGAATATGGCTTTGGCGAGTGGTTGTAATGAGTTTGTGCCTAAACCTATTACTCGAAAGAGACTTTGCGAAGTGGTGGAAACTTACGGCAAGAGGAAATAATACATTAATAATTAATCGAATATGAAACAAAACGTATTTAAGATTGCAGCATCGGTTATGTTGGTGATTCTTGCTTCATGTGCGGGAAAATCGACTACTGAGACCGCCGGCGAAGAAAAAGCAACAGAAGTAGCTGTTGCCAAGAATGTGGCTACAGATGGCTTGCCACAAGTGATTGATTTCAATGCCACTTGGTGCGGTCCGTGCAGAATGTTCGCTCCCATATTTGCTAAGATGGGTGAGAAATACGAGGGAAGAATAACCTTCAGAAGCGTTGACGTTGACGAAAACCCTGATATGGCGGCACAATTTGGCGTAACGTCGATTCCTACCGTGGTTTACATCAATGCTGATGGCGAAATTGTGGATGAGACAGTGGGTTTGCTTCCCGAAGAAGAATTTGAATCAAGATTGCAAAAGCTGCTATAACTCACCGAGTTATACTACTTTTGCAAAACCGATTTTTACTTTTTTGTTTTTAATTTTGCAGGTGCTTAATTCGTTGAGCACCTGTTTTGCTTTTTGGGCAGGTATAGCCACAAGAGAATAGTGGTCTTTAACATCGATTTTCCCAATTTCCTGTGCCGAGAGGTGACTGTTGTTGGCAATAAACCCAACTATATCGCCGCGCGAAATCTTTTCTTTTTTCCCTGCCATAAAATATAGTGTGGAGTTTTTGGCTGATATAGATTGGCGAGGAGCAGTTGTGGGCATGGCAAATGTCTCGTCGGTAACTATGAATTCGGGTAGAACCTCGTCGGGCGAAGTGATTACGAATATTTCGCCGTCGTTGTCCACACGAGCAGTTCTGCCATTGCGGTGAGTGTAGGCTTCGGCTGATGATGGCAAGTGATAGTGTATGATGTGCGCTACACTGTCGATATCCAGTCCGCGTGAGCCTAAATCGGTGGAAATAAGTATGTTGTACGACTCGTTGTTGAACATTGCAATCGCTTTTTCGCGGTCGATTTGTTCGAGAGCCCCATGATAGATTCCAGCCGAAATGTGACTTTCTTTAAGATAAGAATATATGCGATCAACCGATTCGCGATAATTGGCAAATACTATGGTTTTCTTGTCGTCGAGCGAGAGTAGGAGAGTGCGGAGGGCTTCAAGTTTGTCCTTCGATGAGGATTCGGCGCGCCACACTTTCATGCGGGAGCGCGTTTCGGCGTTTTTATAAAGGAAATTAAGCACAGTCTCATGGTGTAGTTTCACGAAGTCGGGCATTTCATTTATCATGGTGGCCGAAGTGAGAATCTTGCGACTCACATTAGGCATATTTTTCAGAATCTTCTTCATCTCATCGTGAAATCCGAGTTCGAGCGACTTGTCGAACTCGTCGAGCACAACCAATCGGGTGCTATAAACGTCGATGTTTTGACGCTGAATATGATCGATGAGGCGCCCCGGGGTGCTAATCAGTATAGATGGCACAATGGCGAGCGACTGTTTCTCGTCGAGCATATTATGTCCGCCATAGCAGCAGCTTACTTTGTGGGCAGATGCCAACGCCCGGGCTATCTCGTAGATTTGTATTACAAGTTCGCGCGATGGTGCTATAATCACCGCTTGCAGACGCCCATTTGGCTCCTTTATCGACTTTAAAAGAGGAATTAGAAATGCCAGAGTTTTTCCAGAACCAGTGGGCGACAGTAGAGTGATATCGCCGGGCTCGTTGGCGCGCTTCAGCATGGCTTTTTGCATCTCGTTAAGTTCTTCGATGCCATATTTCGATGCTATGGTAGATAATATTTCTGACTCTTTCATAATTCTTTTAGATGATAAAGTGATGATTAATGATGATTTATAAAGCAAAAAATGTCCCGATACGGTTTATTGTGCGTATCGGGGCAAATATCTTGAACTGTCAGCTCGGAATTAGTTCTTTTTGAGCTTGCTAAGAGCTTCTTTAGCTCTTTCAGCTGCTGCCTTTGCTTCTTCAGCCGACTTCTTTACTTCTTCGGCAGTTGCCTTAACTTCTTCAGCCTTTGCCTTAGCTTCTTCAGCCTTTGCCTTAGCATCTTGAACAGCTTCGTTAGACTCTACGGCTGCCTTGGCTGCTTCTATTGCATCTTCTTTAGCTGTCTCTGCATCAGCTACTGCTGCTGCTTTAACGCTCTTTGCAATTTCTTCGATGTTGGCTACTTCGTTGAGTGCTGAAACCACATTCATGCTCTCGAACTTGTCTTTGTTTTGATCGTAAAGTTGTTTGAGTTTCCACTTGTAGGCATTTACTGCAGCTGTGTCGCCTGCTGCTTCGAGTTCGCTGATAGTCTTTTGTGCAGAACTGAATGCGTCGATAATTGCCGACGAGTCGTTTGCTGCATTTAGGGCTTCTTCGAGCGATGTTGTCAATTCGTCAACGTTTGCGCCTTCTTCTTTAGAAGAACCGCAGCTAACTGTTGCTAACGAAAGTGCTACGATTGTAGCAAGAGAAAACAATAATTTTTTCATAATCGTTTGTTGTATTTTTTTGTTTGTGAATTTGAGTGCAAATATAATCTTATTTTACAAAACTAAGAAGTAAACGACAGAATTATTGTGCTAAAAATAATTATCGTGGTAGAAACCTCATTTGACTTGATTATTCTGAGCTTGATGCGTTGATGTAGTCCACAAATACGGGTTGTGGGTCACTGTCGGGACAAGCTATGAAATGCGCATACGACAATCCATGAATCGATTCGTGCATTGGTTTTATCTGCAGCGAGCGTTTTTTGCCGTCAACGTATATTGAGGCATTGCAATTGCCGTTTTTCAGATTCCATTTTATGGTTATTTTATGCCATTTGTTGTCGCTTATTTTCAGCATCTTGCGTGAGAGTTGAAGCCGATAGATTGCTTCGTGTTTTGCCACTGTGTCGCATGGATTCATCCATCGGTCGTTAAGAAGCAGGAATGTGCTTTCGGAATGTCCTGGAAGCTTGATGTTGGCGGATAATTCGCCTTTTTTCATTGCCGGGAAATTCCATACGGCGCCGCGAGAGTCGGCGACGAGGGTTGGGTCGGGCTCATATAGCAGCTGCAGCATTTTTGCGCCTTTGCGGTCGCTGTGTTCAACCGTTCGACATCCTGCTATGCGATTGTAAACGCAATGGCCTTTTATACCATCGATGTAGTTGAAAACCGACCAATTGTCAAGTCCTTGGCTGAAGTCGTCGCTGCGCTCGGTTTCGTAAAGCCACTCCACATCAAACATCATAATGGCGCGATGAAGTTGATGCTGCCCTACAGATGCCACTATCTTGCCTGGCACAGGTTCCACAAACTGAACCTGGTGCATGCTGCGGTCCATTCCTCCGCCTCTCACATAGTTTGAGTCGTTGCGCATAGGGTTTAGCCTCAATTCGCGGAATCCGCGCCACGTCTTGCCGTCATCGTCAGAAATTGCAGCATGGGCTACATCACGATTGGTAAACACGTCGTCCCATACGCCATCGGCTTCTTTCCTTTCGGGCAACGGGGTGGTGTTGCTCCAGAAAAATAATAGCCTGCCGTCGCTTAACCTGCCAATGGTGGGCATGGTGATAGTGCCGTAGAATGGCGATTGTGTGGCTTCGCTCCAAGTGGACCCGCCATCGGAGGAAAATGCTTGATAATGAAAATCCTGCGATGTGCGCATAATCATCCACAGGCGCCCATCGTTAAGTTCAACCACTGTAGGCTCCACAGCTCCGTGATTCCATCGAGTGCCGAGGTGAAATCCGCCTTTTTTGTGGTCGGGCGATGTTACTGTGTTGGAGCATTGCCAAGTGAGGCCATCATCGTCGGATGTATAGGTGTAGCATCCTTTAGGGGCTACACCGCCGTGAGCAGCCACCACTATTCGCTTGCCGTTGGCGGTAAATACCGGTGGCTTAATCATTATCGATTGGCGGTCGCTAACCTTGATTATTCGTCTATTCCCGTTGATGCCGCCTTCGGTGCGGATGCAGTACACTCCCATGTTGCCCATGTTCACAAGCCTGATATACTCGTGACTAATGGGGCTCATGCAGTCGGCAAACACCATATCGCGAGGGTAATTCACTCGTTTCCAGGTTAATCCGTGGTCGCGGCTTGATATATAGAAAGAACCCGGTTCGGCTTGCTCGCCATAGTTGTAGTGGCGAATTTCGCCATCTTCGAGCATCGATAGCCCAATGTAGGCATCAGAAGGAGGTGTGGCAACCTTGATGGGTGCAAAAACGCTGTCGATTGACGAAGGCACGGACTGCGCATATGCGAGTGATGCTGCCGAAAGGCAGAGCGAAGAAATGCATATTGCAAGACTTTTGGGGTATTTTGTTGTCATGGTGTATGTGGATTTTGGGTATTGCTGTTTATGCCGCAAAGATAATATTAATTTTTTATAATTCTTTGCATTGTGCAGCTTGATTCTAAAGACCTTAATTGATTAAAACAAAAGATGGTGCAATACGGCAAGATTCAAAAAAATATCACTTTTGAACGAAGGTTAATTGGCGAATAACTTTGATTTTTTTATAGAATTAGTTACCTTTGCAAAGATAAATATAGGGGGTCGGTATAAATATATTGAGATTTTGAAATTTTTTTATAAATCTCAAAAGAATATTATGGGAATACTGATTCCATAAATGTTTGTAGATAACAACAACTTGAATTATATATAATCAATTATTATGGCAAAAGAAAAAAGATTCTTAACATGTGATGGAAATGAGGCAGCAGCACATGTGAGCTATATGTTCACAGAAGTAGCAGCCATCTATCCAATCACTCCATCATCTACAATGGCAGAACATGTGGATGAGTGGGCAGCGGCAGGCCGCAAGAACATGTTTGGTGAAACTGTATTGGTACAAGAAATGCAGTCGGAGGGTGGTGCCGCAGGTGCTGTTCACGGTTCGCTTCAAGCAGGTGCATTGACTACTACCTACACCGCATCACAGGGCTTGCTCCTTATGATTCCTAACATGTATAAGATTGCAGGCGAATTGCTTCCATGTGTGTTCCACGTATCGGCAAGAACATTGGCATCGCACGCATTGAGTATCTTCGGTGACCATCAAGACGTAATGTCGTGCCGCCAAACTGGTTTCGCTATGCTTTGCGAAGGTTCGGTGCAAGAAGTAATGGACTTGTCGGCTGTTGCTCACTTGGCAACTATCAAGTCGAGAGTTCCATTTATGAACTTCTTCGACGGTTTCCGCACTTCTCACGAAATACAGAAGATTGAGGCTATCGATCAAGAAGACTTGGTGCCATTGGTTGACCAAGAAGCTTTGTCAAGATTCCGCAAGAATGCTCTCAATCCAGAGCATCCTACCACTCGTGGTATTGCAGAAAACGGCGACGTGTTCTTCCAGCATCGTGAAGCATGCAACAGATATTATGATGCAGTTCCAGAAATCGTTGAACAATACATGGACAAGATTTCGGAAATTACTGGTCGTAAATACGGATTGTTCGATTACTATGGCGCAGAAGATGCCGACCGCGTAATCATCGCAATGGGTTCGGCTACTGAAGCTATCCGTGAAGCCATCGACCACCTCACTGCAGATGGCGAAAAGGTAGGTATGGTGGCTGTTCACTTGTATCGCCCATTCTCGGTTAAGCACTTCTTGTCGAAGATTCCTGCTACTGCTAAGCGCATTGCAGTTCTCGACCGCACAAAGGAACCAGGTGCAATAGGCGAACCACTTTACTTGGACGTTAAGCACGCATTCTATGGCTCAGAAAATGCTCCAGTTATCGTAGGTGGCCGTTACGGTCTTGCATCTAAGGACACCACTCCAGCTCAAATCTTGGCTGTATATGAAAACTTGGCATTGCCTAAGCCTAAGGATAACTTCACCCTTGGTATCAACGACGATGTTACATTCACATCACTTCCACTTAAGGAAGAAATCGCAGTTGGTGGCGAAAGCATGTTCCAAGCTAAGTTCTATGGCCTTGGTGCTGATGGTACTGTAGGTGCTAACAAGAACTCAGTTAAGATTATCGGTGACAATACTAACAAGTATTGCCAAGCTTATTTCGCTTACGACTCAAAGAAGTCGGGTGGTTTCACTTGCTCACACCTTCGCTTCGGTGATGAACCAATCCACTCAACTTACTTGGTAAATACTCCTAACTTCGTAGCATGCCACGTTCAAGCATATCTTAATATGTATGATGTGACAAGAGGTTTGCAAAAGGGTGGCCGCTTCTTGCTCAACACTATCTGGGAAGGCGACGAATTGGCTAAGCACTTGCCAAACAAGGTTAAGAAGTATTTCGCCGACAACAATATCACTGTTTACTACATCAACGCAACTAAGATTGCTCAAGAAATCGGTCTTGGCAACCGCACTAACACTATCCTTCAATCGGCATTCTTCCGCATCACTGGCGTAATTCCAGAAGATTTGGCTATCGAACAAATGAAGAAGTTCATCGTTAAGTCGTATGGCAAGAAGGGTGAAGATGTAGTTAACAAGAACTATGCAGCAGTAGATCGCGGTGGCGAATACAAGACTCTTGCAGTAGATCCAGCATGGTCGAACTTGGAAGTTGAACCAAAGGCAACCGACGATGCTCCAGAATATGTAAACAACATCGCTCGTCCAATCAATGCTCAAGATGGCGACCTTCTCCCAGTATCGGCATTCGTAGGTCTTGAAGATGGTATCATGCCACAAAGCACTGCTAAGTACGAACGTCGTGGCGTATCGGCATTCGTTCCTGAATGGAATCCTGCTACATGTATCCAATGTAACAAGTGTGCTTACGTTTGTCCTCACGCTGCTATCCGTCCATTCTTGTTGACAGCTGATGAATTGGCAGCAGCTCCATTCGCTGAAGGCGAAACATTGAATGCTATCGGCAAGCAATTTGCAGGCATGAAGTTCGCTCAAGTAGTGGATGCACTCGACTGTCTTGGTTGCGGCAACTGCGTGGATGTATGTCCAGGCATGAAGGGCGAAAAGGCATTGGTAATGAAGCCACTCGAAGCAGTAGTTGGCGAACAAAACAAGTGGGATTACTGCGTTAACAACGTTACTTCTAAGCAGAAGCTTGTCGATATCAAGTCGAACGTTAAGAATTCGCAGTTCGCTACTCCATTGTTTGAGTTCTCGGGCGCTTGCTCTGGTTGTGGTGAAACTCCATACGTTAAGCTTATCTCTCAATTGTTCGGTGATCGTGAGATGGTGGCTAACGCTACTGGCTGTAGCTCAATCTACTCAGCATCAGCTCCTTCTACTCCTTATACTACTAACGAAAAGGGTCAAGGTCCAGCATGGGCTAACTCGCTATTCGAAGACTTCTGCGAATTCGGCCTTGGTATGGTAGTAGCTAACGAAAAGATGCGCGAACGCCTTGTAGAAGCTGTTAAGGCTGCTAAGGAAGCTGACTGCACTGCTCCTGAACTCAAGGAACTCCTTGCAGCATGGCTTGAAAACAAGGAAGATGGCGAAAAGAGCCGCGAACTCGCTAACGAAATCATCCCAATGCTCGATGGTTGCAACTGCGAAGCTTGCAAGCAAGTTAAGGAACTCAGCCACTACTTGGCTAAGCGTTCTCAATGGATTATTGGTGGTGACGGTGCTTCTTACGATATCGGTTTCGGTGGTCTCGACCACGTGCTCGCTTCGGGTAAGAATGTTAACCTCCTTGTTCTTGATACCGAAGTTTACTCTAACACTGGTGGCCAGGCTTCTAAGGCTACACCTCTTGGTGCTATTGCTAAGTTCGCTGCATCGGGCAAGCGTGTTCGCAAGAAAGACCTCGGTTTGATTGCTTCGACCTACGGTTATGTATATTGTGCACAAGTGGCTATGGGTGCTGACAATGCTCAAACATTGAAGGCTATCCGCGAAGCTGAAGCTTATGATGGACCATCTATCATCATCGCTTACGCTCCATGTATCAACCATGGTTTGAAGGCTGGTATGGGCAAGTCGCAAGCTGAAGAGGCTAAGGCAGTAGCATGTGGATACTGGCACTTGTGGCGCTACAACCCACAACTCGAGCAAGAAGGCAAGAACCCATTCACTCTCGATAGCAAGGAACCAAACTGGGATGAATTCATTCCATTCTTGAAGGGTGAAGTTCGCTATGCATCAGTTATGAAGCAATATCCAGCTGAAGCAGAAGAATTGTTCGAAGCAGCTAAGGCAAACGCACAATGGCGTTACAACAACTACCGCCGCCTTGCTGTTCAACAATGGGGTCAAGATCCAGACGCAATTAAGTAATCGCGACGCTATCAAGATTATTTGATTAATATATTCAAGAATCCTCGGTCGATAATATCTGCCGAGGATTTTTTTGCCCCAAAAATGTGAAATTTGGGGCGGATTTTGGATAAAGACAGTTTATTTAGGCAACAATAAAGGATGTGAGAGGAGAGACTTGTAATCTCTCTACTCACATCCTTACTTTTATGGTAATGCTCCTACAGGGAAATTTAGTTTTTGAAACTATGTATAGGTGCAGGAATTCTGCCCGAGCGATTGATGAAATTGCTGCAATCGAATTGGTTGACCGGCATGATTGGAGCATGGCCGAGCAATCCGCCGAATTCTACTGTGTCGCCAACCGATTTTCCGATAACTGGAATAATGCGAACAGCAGTGGTTTTCTGATTAATCATGCCTATGGCACTTTCGTCGGCAATAATGCCAGAGATAGTGCTTGCTTTGGTGTCGCCGGGAATTGCAATCATGTCGAGCCCAACAGAGCAAACGCATGTCATGGCTTCGAGCTTCTCTATGGTGAGTGCGCCAGCCATAACTGCATTAATCATGCCTTGATCTTCACTAACTGGAATGAATGCGCCACTCAATCCGCCAACATACGACGATGCCATAACGCCGCCTTTTTTCACTTGGTCGTTGAGCATAGCAAGTGCGGCAGTCGTGCCAGGTGCACCAGCATGTTCGAGGCCTATCTCGTGGAGAATATCGGCAACACTATCGCCAACAGCGGGAGTCGGAGCCAAAGAGAGGTCGATGATGCCGAAAGGCACGTTTAGGCGTTTGCTTGCTTCTTGAGCCACAAGCTGACCAACGCGGGTGATTTTGAAAGCAGTGCGTTTGATGGTTTCGCAAAGCACTTCGAATGAGGCTCCGCGAATGCTTTCGAGTGCGTATTTTACTACGCCTGGACCACTTACGCCCACATTGATTATTGCATCAGCTTCGCTAACACCATGAAATGCACCAGCCATAAATGGGTTGTCGTCGGGGGCATTGCAGAGCACCACCAACTTTGCGCAACCTATCGAATTTCTATCTTTGGTAAGTTCGGCGGTCTCCTTGATGATTTCGCCCATTAGGCGAACTGCATCCATATTGATGCCAGTTTTGGTGCTTCCCACATTTACCGAACTGCATATTAAATCGGTTTCAGCCAGTGCTTTAGGAATGCTTCGGATAAGGAGCTCGTCGCTACGAGTCATCCCTTTCGACACTACAGCAGAGTAGCCGCCCAAAAAATTTACGCCAAGCACCTTAGCTGCCTGGTCGAGCGTGTGAGCAATTTTTACGAAATCGTCGGGCGTTTTGCAGCACGATCCACCCACTTGGGCGATAGGAGTGATGCTTATGCGCTTGTTTACGATAGGTATGCAAAATTCGTGGGCAATGTCGTCGCCGATTTTCACCAAATCGCGTGCATAGGTGGTGATTTTGTTGTATATCTTTTCGCAGCATCTATCGATGTTGCTATCGGCGCAGTCGAGCAGGCTTATTCCCATGGTGATGGTGCGAACATCGAGGTTTTCCTGCTCAATCATCTTGTTGGTTTCGTTAACTTCGAGAATGCTAATCATAATGCAATGATGATTGATGATTATTGTCAAATGTAGGCTTAGATGCGGTGCATCTTGTCGAAGATTTCTTCGCGTTGGCATTTTATCTGAACGCCAATCTCTTCGCCAATGGCATCCATATTCTCTTGAAGCTTCGATAACTTGATGGTTGCGCCACTCATATCCACTATCATCATCATATTGAAGTAACCCTGTATGATGGTTTGTGAGATATCCATGATGCTAATGTTCTGAGAAGCAAGGTGATTGCATACTTTGGCAATGATGCCCACAGCATCTTTGCCTAAAACACTAATAATTACCCTTTTCATAATGCTTATTGATAAAATAAAACCTAAAAAATCTTTTGTGGGGTAACTGCATTTATGCAGATGCCCCTACGCCTTAGTTATGTTAATGCTTGCGAACGCCACTATAAATAATAGTATTGGCGGTCTTCATGCTTTGCTCTAAGTCGAGGCGCTTTACGGTGCCTGTAAGATATTTCTCCATCATGAGTGAACCGATAGGTACACCATAGGTGGCGCCAAAACCGGCATTTTCTACATACACCGCTATGGCTATCTTAGGGTTGTCCATAGGGGCAAAGCCCATAAATGCCGAGTGGTCGCGACCGTGAGGGTTCTGGGCAGTACCTGTTTTGCCACACACTTTTATCGAATCAGAGAATTCGGCTCGGCGGCAAGTACCACCAGTAACAGCCATGCGCATACCTTCAGCCACTTCTTCGTAATAGTTGCTGCTAACTGTAGGCACATGTTTTTCGCGATATATTTCGTCAATCTGTCCACCTTTCACCGCTTTCACCACGTGAGGAGTGTAGAAATAACCGCGATTGGCTATTGTGGCGCAGAGATTTGCAATCTGCAACGGTGTTGCAAGCACTTCGCCCTGACCGATGGCTATGGAAATAATGGTGTTGGCTTTCCAATGGCCTTCGCCGTAAACTTTATCGTAGTATTTGCTATTTGGAATAAAGCCGCGGCTTTCGCTTGGTAGGTCGATGCCGAGTCGGTAGCCATAGCCCATGCTCACAAGGTGGTTTTTCCATACCTCGAAAGCCTTTGACGTAGAACCATATTTGCTTTTGCGGTCAATCATATTCTTCAATCCCCAACAGAAATAGGCATTGCATGATGTCTGAATGGCTGGCTTGAGCGCAATGGGAGATGGGTGACCGTGACAACCAACTTTTAATCGCCCCGAAATGTAGCCGTGGTAACATGGGTAGAGAGTATTGGGCGTCACAATGCCTTCATGGCGCAAGATTAAGCCTTGCGATGGCTTAAATGTGGAGCCCGGTGGGTAAGCTGCCATGATTGAACGGTCGAAGAGCGGTTTGAATCGGTCGTTTACGAGTTCGCGATAATGTTTGCCGCGTTCACGTCCTGCAAGTATGCTTGGGTCGTAGGTCGGACTTGACACAAGTGCCAAAATCTCACCTGTAGATGGCTCGATGGCTACAATTGCCCCAATCTTATTCTGCATCAGTTCCTCGCCATATTTTTGAAGTTCGATGTCGATGCTGAGAGTTAAATCCTTGCCGGCAATAGGGTTGATGTCGTGCTGTCCGTTGTCGTAACTGCCTTTGATTTTACCGTAAGCGTCGCGTATTAGAATTTCCACGCCTTTGCGTCCGCGCAGTTCTTTCTCGTAGCTCTTTTCCACGCCGAGGTCGCCGGTATAGTCGCCTGGACGGTAGTAATCATCGTTGTCGATGTCGTTTTGATTAACTTCACGAATGTTTCCAAGAATATTCGCTGCATTGTGATAGTTATATTGTCGCAAAATGCGGCGCTGAATAAAGAATCCGGGGAAACGATATAGTTTTTCTTGAAGTCGCCCATAGTCTTGAGCCGAAAGTTGGCTCATGAAAGTCTGTTGTGAGTAGGACGAATAATTAGGATTCTTACGAGGATCTTTAAGGTCGGCTATTCGCTGGTCGAACTCCTCGCGCGTAATGCGCAGAGTCTTGCAGAAGTCGATGGTGTCGAATGGAAGCACATCGCGGGGAATCATTACCACGTCGTAGGCGGGCTGGTTGAACACCACCAGGCGCCCATTGCGGTCGTAAATGTATCCTCTTGAGGGATATATGGTTTTTTTCATGAAAGCATTGCTGTCGGCGTTCTCCTTGTAGGTGCTGTCGCAAACTTGGAGATTGAATAGCCTCACCATGTAGATCATTATAAGAATGAAGATGAAGCCACCAATAACATACTTTCTTTTTTCTAACCTATAGTCTTTTCTCACGATGGTTGGTAGATAAACTGTCGATACCTAAAATTAAAATAATGCTTAAAAGGCTGCTCGCTGCAATGCGCAAGAGTGTGAGCCCGATATTCATCAGCGAGAAAGCTTGAATGCCGAACAGCAGTGCGCAATAAATGAGTGTGAGCGAACTCATAAATCGGAAATAGACACTAAATCCCAGTGAATCGATTGATGGGATGGTGTCGGTTATGTCGTCCTCGCGTGGCATGTAAAGACGGAACACGGGCCGCTTGGAAATGGCAAGAATTACGCACGACAAGGCATTCATGCCAAGCGAATTGTTGAAAATGTCGATTACCAAACCTGTGAAGAATGCTATGGTCATCAACCAGTTTACTCCCAAGCTGAGGGGCAAACGTATGATGAAATAGATGAAAATAATAGGTACGGCAACATTGAACAAGCAGATCTTGCTGCAAATGGCTTGTGCCAATACTAATACAAAGAATAGTATAACGAATTGTATGATGTTGCGAGTCATTATTTTTTATCCTCCTTTCCGCTTTCTTTTTCTTCGAGTTCGTCAAGTTCTTCCTTGAGTTCGCTGCTTATGGCTCTCACAGTGCTGAGCTGAGTGAAATCGGTGGTAAGCTTTATCTTAAGCGATATGAAGTTGTCGGTAGCTTCTTTTTTGTCGCTATCGATAATGCCTACGATGATACCTTCTGGGAATACCGAAGAGTAACCGCTGGTTACAATAGTGTCGCCTCGGTGATATTGCACATGTCGAGGCATACCTTCGAGCTGTGCATGATATGGGCTAATGCCATCCCATACCAAGCTGCCGAATGAGTCGCTTCCCTTTACCTTACACGACAAACGGAAATTGGTGTTTAGCAGCGAGATAACTCTTGATGCGTTAGGTCCCACTACATCCACTGTTCCCACCACGCCATTTTGATCCACAATGCCCATTTCGGGCTTTATGCCATGCTTCGAGCCTCGATTGATGGTTATATAGTTGTGTGGCGATGAGATGTTGTTGCTAATCACGCGAGCCAATATAAATTCATATTGGTTCATATCGTCAGGGATGCTTGTGCTGTCGGCAGTGGCGAGTCGAAGGTCATTAACCTGATTTCGCAGGCTTATAACCTCGAGTTCGAGTAGGGCATTGCGTTCCTGAAGGTCTTCGTTGATGTCGCGCAGATTGAAGTAAGATGTGACGCTGCTCATACCGTTATAGACCGATGCCGAGATGGCATTTGCCGATGTGAGGTAAACATGTTGCTGATAAGGATTATTGTTAAACAGCAAGTAGCAGCTTATAAACATATAGAATATGAATATAAACCAATGACTATGCTTTATGAAAAAATTAAGCAGCTCTTTCACTTATCTGTCAATTGTGAGGGAGTGATTTAGAAAAAAATGATTAGCTCTATAGATACGCACGAGAAGGCAATGATAAATCAAAGCCTTCTTGCGCACATATCTTCTGTAAATTCGCTTATCGGATAAGGAATTTAAATCGCTTGATGTTCTTCAAAGCTACACCAGTACCCTTGGCAACCGAAAGAAGTGGATCTTCGGCGATGTGGAACTTGATGCCAATCTTGTCGGTGAAGCGCTTGTCCAAACCGCGGATGAGAGCACCACCACCAGCAAGGTAGATACCGTTCTTCACGATATCAGAGTAAAGTTCTGAAGGTGTTTGCTCAAGTGCACTAAGCACAGCAGCCTCAATTTTCGAGATTGTCTTCTCGATACAGTGGCAGATTTCTTGATAAGACACTGGCACTTCGAGCGGAAGGGCAGTAACCTGGTTAGGACCGCGAACGATGTAGTCTTCGGGTGGGTTTTCAAGTTCAGTAAGAGCCGAACCCACGTTGATTTTGATTTGCTCGGCAGTACGCTCGCCCACGCGTAGGTTGTGAGCGCGGCGCATGTGTTCGCGAATATCTTCAGTAAGGTCATCGCCGGCAATCTGGATGCTCTTGTTGCTAACGATACCACCAAGCGAGATAACTGCGATTTCAGAACTACCGCCACCTATATCTACAATCATGTTGCCTTCAGGAGCCTCTACGTCGAGACCGATACCGAGGGCTGCAGCCATTGGCTCGTAAATCATATATACGTCGCGACCGCCAGCGTGCTCCGAAGAGTCGCGAACGGCGCGAATCTCTACTTCAGTAGATCCTGAAGGGATGCCCACAACCATGCGAAGCGATGGGGCAAACCAATTGCTCTTAGAGCTTGCCTTCTTTACAAGACCGCGAATCATAAGTTCGGCAGCATTGAAGTCGGCAATAACGCCTTTTCTCAAAGGACGCACTGTGCGAATGCCGGCAGGCTCTTTGCCTTGCATCTGGCGAGCCTCTTTACCTACTGCAATCAACTTGCCGGTAATAGAGTCGAGGGCCACAATTGATGGTTCATCTATCACAATCTTGTCGTTGTGAATGATGAGTGTATTGGCTGTACCTAAGTCAATAGCTATTTCCTTAGTTAATGAGAATAGTCCCATAATAAATTAAAAGTCGAAAAAATGTTCTTTAAAATTGCTGATTTGAATTAGTGCTTGAAGTGACGAACACCAGTCATAACCATAGCGATGCCGTTCTTGTTGCAGTAGTCAACAGTCTCATTGTCGCGGATGCTGCCACCGGGCTGAATTACTGCGGTGATACCTGCCTTGTGGGCAATCTCTACGCAGTCGGCAAATGGGAAGAATGCATCAGAAGCCATAACTGCTTCGTTAAGGTCGAACTCGAAGCTGTGAGCCTTTTCGATGGCTTGCTTCAAGGCATCTACGCGTGAAGTCTGGCCTATGCCGCTTGCCACAAGCTGCTTGTTCTTGGCCAAAACGATAGCGTTGCTCTTGCTGTGCTTAACTATAATGTTGGCAAATAGAAGGTCTTCGGCTTGCTCAGCGGTGATGGCTTTGTCGGTAGCTTGCTTGAGGTCGGCAACGGTTTCGACGTAATTGTCGCGTTGCTGAACCAATGCGCCGTTCAAGCACGAGCGAACTTGAGTGTCGGGACGGTTGAAAGGCTTGATGACCAATATGATGCGATTTTTCTTTTGCTTGAGGATTTGAAGTGCTTCTTCGGTGTAAGATGGAGCGATGCACACTTCAAAGAAGATCTTGTTCATTTCTTCGGCAGTAGCTGCGTCGATTTCTGCGTTAGTGATAAGCACTCCGCCGAAAGCCGATACTGGGTCGCCGGCAAGAGCATCTTTCCAAGCTTCGAGAACGGTAGGACGTGAAGCAAGACCGCAAGCGTTGTTGTGCTTAAGCACTGCGAAAGTGGTTTCGCTGAAGTCGCTGATTAGGTTTACAGCTGCGTCGATGTCAAGAAGGTTGTTGTAAGAAATTTCCTTGCCGTGAAGCTGGTCGAATATTTCGTTGAAATCACCGAAGAAGTATCCCTTTTGGTGAGGATTTTCGCCATAGCGCATAGCTTTAGGATTGTTGAGCGCATAGCGAAGTGCCGAAGCTTCGTTGCCGTCGAAATATGAGAATATGTGAGAATCGTAGGCGCTTGAAACGGCGAAGGCTTCCTTAGCAAACCAGCGGCGGTCCTCAAGGGTGGTTTCGGCGTTGCCGTTAGCCACGAGACGGTCGTAAAGTGGTTGATATTGAGCCTTAGATGCTACGATTACTACATCCTTATAGTTTTTAGCAGCAGCGCGGATAAGAGAGATGCCGCCTATGTCGATTTTTTCGATAATGTCGGCATCGCTTGCGCCAGATGCTACAGTTTCTTCAAATGGGTAAAGATCGACAATTACCAAGTCAATCTCGGGAATATCGTATTTTGCAATCTGCTCTTTGTCGCCTTCGTTGTCGCGGCGGTTGAGAATGCCACCAAACACCTTAGGGTGCAAAGTCTTTACGCGGCCACCAAGTATTGAAGGATAGCCTGTAAGGTCTTCCACAGCCTCACATTCGTAGCCGAGGCTCTGGATAAATGATTGAGTTCCACCTGTAGAAAGGAACTTTACACCATTGTCGTTAAGCACTTTAAGAATTTGGTCAAGTCCGTCTTTATAAAATACTGAGACGAGAGCAGTTTTGATTTTTTTGTTGCCTGTCATAATGAAAAATAAAACGCGTTTCTAAATTCTCTGCAAAATTATTAAAAATTGACTACATATAAGAATAAAAGGCGCTTAAAATGAGATTATTTTGCAATTATTTTTTCGAATTGACGCTTTTTATTAATTGCATATAGCCAATAAAAGGGATTTTTTTTGAAAAGCGCGAATCGTCAAAAAGCGTATTTACTCTTTGACGATTCGGTATAGTTAAGGTCTTGCTGCTCGCTGGGGCGAGCAAGCAAAAACGGGGTTAGTGCTATCTGTTACTTTTTGATGTTTTCAATCCACTTGCGGGCGTTCACAAATGCTTCAATCCAAGGAGTCACTTCGTCGGCGCGGCGCGATAGTGGATAGTAACCGCATTGCCATGGGAAGATGGCTCTTTCGAGGTGAGGCATCATAGCCAAGTGGCGACCATCGGCAGAGCAAAGACCAGCAATAGCCTTTGGCGAGCCGTTAGGATTGGCTGGATAGCTGTTGTAGCTGTACTTTGCCACAACATTGTATTTGCTGATGTCTTCAGGCAGATTGAACTTGCCTTCGCCGTGAGCCACCCAGATGCCAAGCTTCGAGCCTGCCAAGCTGTGGAACATAACCGAGTTGTTCTCCGGAATGGTTACGCCCAAGAAGTTGGATTCGAACTTGTGGCTATTGTTGTGCTCCATGCGAGGGCGTTGGCTATGCTCAGGATTGATGAGATTAAGCTCTATCATCACTTGGCAACCGTTGCAGATACCAAGGCTCAAGGTGTCGGGGCGAGAGTAGAAGCGCTCGATGGTTTCCTTTGCCTTTTCGTTCCAAAGGATGCCGCCAGCCCAGCCTTTAGCTGAACCAAGAACGTCGCTATTAGAGAATCCGCCGCAGAACACTATCATGTTCACGTCGTCGAGAGTCTCGCGTCCCGATATGAGGTCGGTCATGTGCACGTCCTTAACATCAAATCCGGCATAATAGAGTGAGTAAGCCATTTCGCGGTCGCCGTTCACACCCTTTTCGCGTATGATGGCAGCCTTTATGCCCGAAGGATTGTGCTTGTAGCCGGTAATGCCCAAGTCGGCAGCTTTTCCGGTGAATCCCTTAGGAAGACGTATGCGGATTGGCTGCTTCTTATAATTGTTGAAGCGGTCCTTAGCGCACTTTTTGCCGCTTTGCTTGATGTCGAGAAGATATGATGACTTATACCATAGGTCGCGTAGGTAGTCGATGCCGAATAGGTATTCGTCTTTACCATAGCTGACCATAATGGTGCGTTCGGGTTGAGTTTCGCCGATAGCGATGAACTTAACGCCACATTCAGCTAGCACGCGTTCCACTGCCTTGCAGTTCTTGTCGGCTACTTGAATTACAAGAGCTGGGTTCTCTGCAAACAATGCGGTGATAACGTCTTTAGCATTTAGGTCGCTAAGGTCGATGTTGAGACCGCCGTTAGCGTTAGCGAAAGTCATTTCGAGAAGGGTGGTAATAACACCTCCAGCCGAAACGTCGTGAGCAGCGAGAAGCAAATTGTCGTCAACCAAATTTTGCACAGCATTGAATGTGTTGGCAAAATAATCGGGCGAAGATATTTGTGGAGTCTCGGTGCCAAGATAGTTGATTGACTGTGCAAATGCCGAGCCACCGAGCTGCATAGCGGTGTTGGTGAAATCTACGTAGTATAGAGTGCTCTTCTTGTTGACTACCACTGGCGATACGGTCTTCTTCACGTCCTTAACTTCACCGGCAGCCGAGATGATAACGGTGCCTGGAGCAAGAACTTTCTTCTTGCCATATTTCTGAGTCATCGAGAGGCTGTCCTTACCTGTAGGAATGTTGATGCCGAGAGCGCAGGCAAAATCGCTACAAGCCTTAACTGCAGAATAAAGTCCGGCATCTTCGCCAAGGTTGCGGCAAGGCCACATCCAGTTGGCGCTCAACGATACAGCTGAAAGTCCGCCATTGAGGTTAGCACCTACAATGTTGGTTAGAGATTCGGCAATCGAAAGAACCGAACCCGCAGCTGGGTCGATAAGGGCTGCCTGAGGAGCGTGTCCGATTGAAGTGGCGATACCTACGGTGCCAGTATAGTCGAGTGCTACAACTCCGCAGTCGCTTAGAGGAAGCTGTATCTCGCCCTGACATTGCTGACGGGCAATCTTACCTGTAATCGAA
Source organism: uncultured bacterium (assembly GCA_945612775.1). Lineage (GTDB taxonomy): Bacteria > Bacteroidota > Bacteroidia > Bacteroidales > Muribaculaceae > SFTJ01. The sequence goes on from CALZAF010000006.1 coordinate 24,250, forward strand.
CGGTCAACCTTGTTAGTCAACCAGTCCTTACATGCCACGCTTTCGAGCTGGAGCAGGTTTTCGAGGTATTCGTTAACCTTACCCTTTTCGTATTTAATCTTTTTGAGTTTGCGAGGTGTGGTTGTATCGGTCATGATAGTCTTAGGCGAGCTTCCGAACATATCCTTCATGCCGAGGTCGATAGGTTTAACTCCATCTTTTTGTTCGAAAACGAAGCGGTCGTCGCCAGTGGTTTCACCCACCACATAGAAAGGCGCGCGTTCGCGGTCGGCAATCTTCTTGATGAGTTCAATGTCCTTTTCCTCTACTACCATACCCATACGTTCCTGCGACTCGTTGCCCACAATTTCCTTAGAAGAAAGGGTAGGGTCGCCCACAGGGAGTGCATCGATGTTGATTTTACCGCCAGTCTCTTCTACAAGTTCCGATAGGGCGTTCAAGTGACCGCCTGCACCGTGGTCGTGGATAGAGATAATAGGGTTCTCGGGCGATTCGGCAAGGGCGCGAATCACGTTCGAAACGCGTTTCTGCATTTCAGGGTTGGCGCGCTGAACGGCATTTAGCTCGATAGCATTGTCGTATTGTCCGGTGTTAACCGATGAAACAGCTCCACCGCCCATACCGATGCGATAGTTGTCGCCACCCATAAGCACCACCTTTTCATGTGGCTTTGGAGTGCCCTTTATGGCATCACGCTTGTTGGCGAAACCTACGCCGCCTGCGAGCATGATAACTTTGTCGTAAGCAAACTGTTCCTTGCCTTCCTCGTGCTCGAAGGTGAGAAGCGAGCCGCAAATAAGTGGCTGGCCAAACTTGTTGCCGAAGTCGCTTGCACCATTTGATGCTTTGATGAGAATTTCTTCAGGAGTCTGGTAAAGCCATGGGCGAGGTGGCATAGTGCAAAGTTCCCACTTACGCTCTGCCTCGGTGCGAGGATAAGATGTCATATATACTGCAGTACCGGCAAGAGGCAAGCTTGCTCTACCACCGCCAAGACGGTCTCGGATTTCACCACCCGAACCAGTGGCTGCGCCATTGAATGGTTCTACTGTTGTGGGGAAGTTGTGAGTCTCGGCTTTAAGTGAAATAACCGATTCGATAGTATCTACCTTGAAGTAGTCGGGACGCTCGGGTGATTGAGGAGCGAACTGCTCAATCTGAGGACCTTCCACAAAGGCTACATTATCCTTGTATGCTGAAACGAGTTTGTTAGGATTCTCTTGTGAAGTTTTCTTAATCATCTTGAAAAGCGAGAGTGGTTTTTCTTCGCCATCGATGATAAATGTGCCATTGAAGATTTTGTGACGGCAGTGCTCTGAGTTAACTTGCGAGAAACCGAACACTTCGCTGTCGGTCAATGGACGACCAAGGCGTTCGCTTAGCTGCTTTAGATAGTCGATTTCCTCAGGACTGAGCGCAAGACCTTCCTTCACATTATATTCCTCCATATTGTCGATATAGACAATAGGGTCGGGAGTTTTGGTGATAGTGAAAGTGTCGTTGTCGAGAACGTGGTACACACGCTGCAGCATTTTGTCGAAAACGGGTTCTTTAACTCGGCTGACTGTAAACTCTTCAATACGAGAAATGCCGGAAATACCCATGTTCTGAGTGATTTCTACGGCATTCGTACTCCAGGGAGTAATCATTTCGCGACGAGGACCGACGAAGGTGCCATGAATGGCAGAGTCGTCGATTTTTTCGGCTCCGTCGAACAGCCAATTAAATTTTTCTGCTTCAGAAGACGAAAGAGCATGGTCAGATTCGACCACATAAATAGTTGCTCCTTTTTTGAAGAAAGATATCATAATAGAAATTATGCGATATTGTTATGTGAATATTTGCTACAAAATTAATCAAAATCCTTGGCAACTAAAAATGATTTATGTAAATAATTGGTGATGTAGCGTTTTTTGATATTTTTTTCGTGATTACATATATAATATAATGTGGTAAAAGCGTAGTGAGGTGTGTGAAAAATACCAAACAAGATGCGAGACGCTGCTTCGCCTTATGTTGGCGGTTGCGGCGTCTCGCATGCTATGAGAGTGATGTGAGCTAAGTGCTTTACAGCTGCATTTGCGCAACGAACACTATTGATTTGTGGAAATCACAGTAACTGTGCTGCTCGAGTTGTGGCCTTCTTGGTGTACCTTGATTTGCACTGGAATCCGCTCTTGAAGCTCTTCGACGTGGCTGATAATGCCCACATGGCGGCCAGATCGAGAATGAAGCGTTCGCAATGTGGCTATCGATTTTTGCAAAGGCTCGCCACTGAGCGTACCAAAGCCCTCGTCGATAAATAGTGTATCTACTTTCAGATTCTCGCCTAAATCACTTAAAGCAAGAGCTAACGAGAGTGACACAAGGAAACTTTCACCGCCCGAAATGGTTGCTGCAGAGCGGCTTACAAAACCTTGGTAGGCGTCTTCGATATTAATGATGAATGTGCCTGGAGTGACTTTAAGCGTATAGCGGTCGGTAAGGGTGTGCATATAGCTGTTGGCTGAATGTATTAGGTTGGCAAGCACATAACTTTGTGCGATTTTACGGAACTTTTTCCCGTCAGCACAACCAATCAAACTGTTAAGCTTATCCCATTTTTCGAAAACTGCTTTCTTCTTGTCGGCTTCCTCCTTAAGGCTGCCAATGAGTTTCTTTGTTTCGGCGTCTTTTTGAAGCTCTTGCGTGATAGCTCCACTGCGCAAGTTGTTTTGCCTTATTTGTTCTGTGGCATGCTCAATGCGCGAGTTGAGGTTTTCTTCCGAGTCTTCTTCTGTAAAATCGGGCTTCTTCTGCTGATGCTCTTCGAGTCGCTTGTTGGCGACACTGAGAGCGGTGCGCTTAGCCAATTCGAGATCCTTAGCCTTCTGAATTTCGGTTGTAACTGTCTCGATGTGCTGAGCACTATGCTCTGAGAGTTGCTTAATGCGCTCTAAAGTTATTTCGGCGTTTGCAAGCAAGAACTTGTCAAATTGCTCTTTGTTGGTTTCGAGAACCGATTTTGCGGAGTTAAGCTGGGTTAGGGCAGCTGTAGTGGCTGCGCTAATTTCGTTGGCGAGTTTTAGCGTGTTGCCCACAGGCTTCGATGTGCCTGCAGTTATTGCTTCCCACGACGGCATGTCTGCCAATATCCTTTCGATTGACGCCTCGGTGTTGGCAATAGTGGTGCTTGCCTCTTTGATTTTCGAGTCGAGTTCGCGCTGCTGTTTTTCCTTGTCACGATATGCTTTTGCTGCAACTTTGAGCTGCTGGGCAAATTCGGTGATATTCTGTCGCCACTGATTGCTCCACTCGGTGTCGTTAAGAATCGACTGGATCAATTCTTCGGCTTGCTTAATGTCGCCTCGGCGCGCCTCTATGAGGCTTTCGAGATTCTTAACCTTGTTTTCGCTTGCCGTGACTTGAGTTTCGGCATTTGTTAAAGCCTTTTCTGCCTTGTCTTTTGCGTCGGAAAGTTTGTTGAACTCTTTAAGCAGAACGTTTACCTCTTTTTCTATTATTTCGGCTTCTTTCTCTTGCTTTTCGATCTCTTGTTTTAATGCCTGAGCCTTGGTAGCCATTTCGGCAAGCGTGTTGCGGGTAGAATCGTCGATTTGTTCGACGCCAACTTTACGGCAACTCTCGAGAGCCTTGGCTTCTGCTATTGATAGCGAATTGTCTTCTGCCAACGCCTTTGAATCGCGAGCATACACTTCGCTCTGCGACTTTTTCTCTGCCAAAGCCGTGTTGAGTTCGCCTTGCAAATTGTCGAACTTCGCTTTTTCCTCTTCGTATTTCCGACTGGCGGCTTCATAAATTTGGGCAAAATGATCGTCGCAGAGTATTTCTTGGGCGATTCGTTGTCCGCACACAGGGCAGGTGTCACCTGTTTTCAGTTTGGCACGCATTGCTTTTGCAAATTTGTCCACAGAGTCCTTCTGTTTGTCGAGAATCTCTTTGGCTGTATTATTAGCGGCTTCAGCCTTAGCTAACTCGGCTTTGAGCGCCTCGGTGGATTCAGTCAGTTTTGCAATTTTTTCTTGAAGAATCGCAAGTTTTTGCTCGGCCTCAGATTTGCGATTACGCTCCTTGTCGAGATTGTCGAGGCGGTCGTTTGCTGTTGCGATATCTGCTATTCGCGCCAATACATTGTCTTTCTGCTTACGTAGCGATGGCAGATTAAGCGCCTGCAGGTCGCTTTGCCTTTTGGCGTGTTCGGCTTTTTTCTGCTCGTAGAGTTCTTTTGCCTTTTCAGCGTTGCATTTAGCTTGCTCTTTGGCTGGAATAAGTCTGTGCGTTATTGTTTCTTGCTCGTTGTCGCGCTGTTTTAAGTAATTCTCTATTTCTTCTTCGTCCTTTTTGATGGCGGAAATGTTGGAAGAGATAGTCTGTTCGTTTTCATACACGGCACTCTTGCTGCTTTCGCCTTCTAAGAACGAATCAACAGCAGCCTTTTGGCTTTCGAGTTCGTTTTTGCCTTCAGTGGCGTGTTTCTGCCCGCTGAGCAGTGTGGCAAAATCGTCTGAAAGCGATTTCAAGGCTGCTTCATGGCGAGCAATGTCTTCCGAGGCTTTTTGGGCCTCGGCATGCCATCGGCGTGCATTGATGGTGGCGTTCCAGTCCGACACCAAGCGTTGGCTGGCCGAAAACTCCTCGCTTGAGATTGAGGAAAGTGCAGCCTCATGCTCCTTCCTGGCCGTGTTGGCGGCAGCAAGGTTCTCGGTGTTGGCTATTATCCATTGCAATTTGCTCGAAGAAGCTTCTTTATCGACTTTGAGTGCGGCTTCTTGCTCGGTGAGCTGCTTGAGTTCGTCGTTTCGGTTGGCTATTTCTTCGTCGCTCAATGTTGGTGTGTCGTTGATTTGGCGCAATGCGTCCTGCCAATCTTGTTTCTTGGCTTTATGCAATTCGTATATTTTGGCGCCTATCTTAGAATAAATGCTTGCGCCAGTGATTTTTTCCAAGATGACTGCTTTTTCGTCGTCTTTGCTGCGTAAAAAACGAGTAAACTCGCCTTGTGCAAGCATGGTAGTTCGGCAGAATTGGCTAAAATCCAACCCGATGGCGGCTTGTATTTCGGCAGTAATCTCGTTGATTTTGGTCATTGTGGTGCCGGTGTTAAGATTGGTAAGAGTCCATTTCTTGTCTTGTATCTTGTTGCCGATTTTTTTGCGACTGAGAGCTACCGACCAAAATGCTTTATATGGAATACCATTGCTACCGGTGAAGGTTAGTTCTACCCAGGCTTCTGCGGTATTCTTTCTCATAAGTTGACGTTTGTCGTTTGAAGACATTTCGTCTAAGTTATCTACAATGTCGTCACCAAAATATTTACTTTCAAGTCGTGGAGTATTGCTGTAAAGAGCAAGGCATATAGCGTCGAGGATTGTGGTCTTGCCAGCTCCTGTTTTGCCTGTAATTAGGAAAACTTCGCTGTTAGCCAATGGTTCAGCTTCGAAGTCGATGAAAGCGTCTTCGATTGATGCAATATTGTGTATTTTAAGCTGTTGTAATTTCATACTAAAGTATTAATTTAAGATATTTAATTGCGTTCTTCTGAATTAATTATCTGGAGCACTTCGCTGAAAAGTTCTTCCATATCTTCGTCGAAAGGCTTTTGCGAATCGGCTGCGTAGCGCTTTGCAATCTGCAATGGGTCCTCTGACCTAAATTCCTGAATGGTCATGCCTGTGGTTTCTTTGCTTTCGGAAGTCACTCGGCGAGCGTTAATGTAGCAGAATCGGCATTTCTTGTTCTTGACTATTTCGGCGGCTTCAGCCGATGCTGTCGATGGCAAGAAATCCTCGACCTTAACGTTCATGCGAATATATGCAGGGATGTCGTCGGGATAATTCTTTAGTAGCTCTTTTGCTTCTTCCCAGTTGGCAAAGTCCTGAGTGGGTAGTGTGACCAGTGGGTGAGGATTGCCGATCTCTACAGTCTCGTATTTCGGTTGCGCGCCGTGGCTATCAATCTCAACCATAGTTATGCTGTGATTGAAACGCTCGTCGAAACTGATGGGCAATGGTGTGCCGCAGTACCTAACATTATGTTTGCCGGTATGCACAAATTGCGCGTGGTGAATGTGACCTAAAGCCACATAATCGTAGCCAGACCCAAAATCCGCAACGTCGAAATAATCGATACCGCCTACGCTGTCCTTCATGGCAGTGTCGTGCCCAGTTATGTCGCAACCTCGCACGGTGGTGTGAGCTGTCAGCACCACAGGCAGGTTGTAGGTGTTGCGCTTTTCTACCTCTTCAAGAAGGTGCTTGTAGAACTGGTCGGGCATATTGCGCTCGTGAACATAGGGGACTGCCACCACATATCCTTTGCCTGGAATTTCGATAATGTGCTCGTCGTAGTTCTCTCCAGAGCGAGCTTCAGCCGAAAGGTTTCCGATGGTGAATACATTCAGAGCTCGCCACGGCGTGCGGAAAATGTCGTGTTTCGTTCCGCTGTCGTGGTTACCCGCAGTGATAACCATGACCATTCCCGGATTTGCTTCGTGGATTTTAACTAATGCATTGGCAAACATTGTTTGCACGGCATTCGATGGCTGTGAGGTGTGATACACATCGCCGCAAAGCAAGAAAACGTCGGGTTTCTGTTCCATGACAATTTCCTCGATTTGTCGAAGCATTTCTGCTTGTTCCTCAGTCCGATCGTAGTTGTAGATGCTGTGGCCTAAGTGCCAGTCGCTGGTATGAAGTAATTTCATAAATAAACCGTGTGTTTTTTTGTTTTTTGTATATTGCTATTTCGTGCAATTAATATGCCATAATACGCCTACAGCGCTGAAAATAATCTAATATTTGTGGAAAAATCATCAAAATCTAATCCTCCTAAGGCAATATTATACTTAAAGAGGAAGTTATCTAATTAAAAGCGCAGTAGTAGGTGCGATAATTTGCAAGAAACTTCGTATCTTTGCTTAATTAACCATAGCCTTGATGTGTTGGGGATTGGCATTTGCTGTGTGCCTAACAGATTTTGGGAAAACGAATACATGAGTATGACAAGAAATAGAATATATATGATGGCGGCATTGCTGCTCGTGGCGATAGGTGTGAATGCCCAAGTGGCTTTTACCGGCGATGAGGGGCACAGGGTGTTTGAAGAGGCACCTGCCAAAAGCACAGGATTAGATATGGTGTATGTGCTTTATGATTCACAGGTAAAGCAGATGCAATACACAGCAGGCAGTGCTACCGCCACGGTAAAATGGTATAAATTTGGTGCAACGGGTGGTGCATACGCCGAGGAGATTACTTCGCTCGAGCGCATAGGCAAGGTTACCGTGCTAAAATCGATTGTGCCAAACTCGGGATATATAATCGAGGAAGGAACTACCCGAAAATATGTTTGGGTGGTAAATTATGCCGATTATCGCTTGAATGTTAGCCGGATAGATGTGGTTAACGATGGCGACTGCTCGTCGGCAACGCTTAATGTGCAAGGCGAGGGCGATGCAATAGTGTATTATTCGATTAATGGCGCTCGAAAAGTGCTAGACCGCCAGCTAAAACTTACGTATAACAATCTCGTGTGGAACGACGATGATTTGTCGTGGAATTCTGAGGTTCAGGAGGAATCCCTGCAAGAACTGAAGCCGACAATTTCGTTGCCTGCACCTTACTGCAATACCACTTTCTCGCTTTCGGGCGACCGCTTCTTGAATTTCTGGGGCGAAAATGTTGGTGTGGAGAGCGATGAGTATCGTGCTCAGGCTGTGGCAGCGGTAACAAAGGCTGAACAAGAACAAAAAGACGCCAGCAATCAGGCGGGCGGTAGCAATGAGTCGCTGCTCGGTGGTTCTGCGCCAGCCGTAATCACTTTCTCGGCATACTATACCGATGCCGTAGCCACAAAAGAGTGGCAGATGTCGCATGATGCAGAGTTTGAGGAGATAGCCGATAGCAGAAACGAGGATGAAATCACCGTCACGATTGAAGAAGCCGGAACCACATTCTGGCGATTTGTGTGCAGTAATGCTTCTGGCGAATGTACGTCATATAGCGACGTTTATCAGGTTAATATCGGTGAATCGAGTCTGCAGTGCCCAAATGCATTCTCTCCTGGAGTTACCGAAGGCTTTAACGATGAGTGGAAAGTGTCGTATAAGTCGATAGTGAAATTTAAGTGTTGGATTTTCAATAGTTGGGGCGTTCAGATGTGCGAACTTTCCGACCCATCGCAGGGCTGGGATGGCAAGTATAAAGGAAAAGTTGTAAAGCCGGGCGTATATTATTATGTAATCGACGCTGAAGGCTCCGAAGGGAAGAAGTATAAGTTGAAAGGAGATATTAATGTGGTAGGACTTCGCCACGAGCGAAATAGTGAAACCGGCGAAGGTGCCGTCACAGAATGATGCTATGAAACTTGACGGAAAAGAAATAGACAGCGTGAACGTGTGGGGAGCGAGAGTTCACAATCTGAAGAATGTGGATGTGGAGATTCCCCATAACAAATTAACTGTGATAACAGGCTTGAGCGGCAGCGGCAAATCGTCGCTCGCATTCGACACGATATTTGCTGAAGGTCAGCGCCGATATTTAGAAACTTTTTCGGCGTATGCCCGAAATATGCTTGGGGTGCTTGAACGCCCCGATGTAGATAAGATTACCGGACTCTGCCCAGTAATATCGATTGAGCAGAAAACGGTGAACAAGAATCCTCGAAGCACCATAGGTACCACTACCGAGGTGTATGATTACCTTCGTCTGTTGTATGCACGCATTGGAGAGGCTTATTCATATATCTCAGGCGAGAAAATGGTGAAATACGGAATCGATAAGATTTTGAGTCTGCTGTTCGATAAATACGATGGCCGCAAAGTGTATATACTATCTCCAATAGTTAAGAACCGTAAGGGCCACTACAAAGAACTCTTCGAGCAGCTTCGCAAAAAGGGATTCCTGAACGTGAGGGTTGACGGCGAACTCAAAGAATTGTCGTTCGGCATGAAGCTCGACCGATATAAAAACCACAGCATAGAACTTGTGGTGGACAGGTTGAAAGTCAGTAGAAAGGATGAAGAACGACTTCGCAAGACTGCCGAGATGGCTTTTAAGCAAGGCGATGGCCAGCTGATGATTCTCGACTATGAAACTTCGGAGGTGGGGCATTATAGCAAAATGCTTATGGACCCGGTTACTGGCTTGTCGTATATGGAACCAGCTCCGCACAACTTCTCGTTTAATAGTCCTCAAGGCGCTTGCCCAAAATGTAAGGGTCTGGGATATGTTAACATCATCGACCGCGACAAGGTGATGCCAAACCTCGACGTGTCGATTCATGATGGTGGCATATTGCCACTGGGAAAATATAAGAATTCGCTTATCTTCTGGCAAATCCAGGCAATCTGCGAAAAATACGGGGTGGATATAGTTACTCCGCTGAAAGATGTGCCCGATGAAGCAATAGATGAAATTATGAGCGGAACCGACGATAGGCTTGCTATAAAGACTGAGACGATGAGCACTCAGAACTATTTCATGTCGTACGACGGCCTGCTGAAATATATAGAGATGCAGCAAAGCGACGACTCTTCAACTCAAGCGCAAAAGTGGGCAGGGCAGTTCTACTCGCGCTGCGTGTGCCCCGAGTGCAAGGGCAATCGCCTGAACAAGGAAGCGCTACATTATTATATTAATGGTAAAAACATCGCCGAACTTTCGAAGATGGATATCTCGGAACTAAGCGAATGGATAGACGACCTCAAGAACCACTTGACCAAGCAACAATGGACAATTGCCTCGGAAGTGGTGAAGGAAATAGGCGGCCGCCTAAAGTTTATGCTTGGAGTGGGATTGGAATATCTGTCGCTTAACCGAGCCACAGCTTCGCTTTCGGGCGGAGAGAGCCAGCGTATCCGATTGGCTACTCAAATAGGCTCGCAACTTGTGAATGTGCTATATATTCTCGACGAACCGAGCATCGGCCTTCATCAGCGCGACAACCAGCGCCTGATAACTTCGCTGAAGGAACTCCGCGACCAAGGCAATACGGTGATAGTGGTGGAGCACGACAAGGACATGATGCTGCAGTCGGATTATGTGGTTGACATCGGGCCCAAGGCTGGTCGCAGGGGTGGCAACGTTGTGTTCTCGGGCACTCCATCAGAGATGATGTTGACCGACACTATCACTGCGCAATATCTGCAAGGCGTGAAAGAAATAGAAGTGCCTAAGCAGCGACGACCAGGCAACGGAAAGAAGCTGGTGCTGAAAGGTTGTTGCGGTCACAATCTAAAGAATGTGGATGTGGAATTTCCTTTAGGCACGCTGATATGTGTAACTGGTGTGTCGGGTAGTGGTAAGTCGAGCCTTATCAATGCCACACTTCAACCTATACTCAGCCAGAAGTTCTATCGTTCTCTTACCGAACCGCTGCCATACCGAGAGATAGAAGGTTTGGGAAATATCGATAAGGTGGTGACCGTCGATCAGTCGCCGCTCGGCAGGTCGCCGCGTTCTAATCCTGCCACATATACTGGTGTGTTTGCCGACATCCGAAATCTATTCGTTAATCTTCCCGAGGCAAAAATCAGGGCTTATAAACCAGGACGATTCTCGTTTAATGTTTCAGGCGGGCGATGCGAGGTTTGCAAGGGCAACGGTTATAAATCGATTGAGATGAATTTCCTTCCCGATGTGCTCGTGCCATGTGAGGCTTGCGGTGCTAAGCGATATAATAGAGAAACACTCGAAGTTAGGTTTAAAGGAAAGTCGATAGCTGATGTCCTCGACATGACGATAAATCAAGCCGTAGAATTTTTTGAAGCCATTCCTTCGATTCTCACGAAGATAAAAGTTTTACAAGATGTAGGCCTCGGATATGTGAAGCTCGGTCAGCCATCGAGCACACTTTCGGGTGGCGAAAGTCAGCGCGTGAAGTTGGCAACCGAATTGGCAAAGAGGGATACGGGCAAGACTGTTTACATTCTTGATGAACCTACCACCGGTTTGCACTTCGAAGATGTAAAGGTGCTGCTTGGTGTGATATGCCGATTGGTAGATAAAGGCAATACGGTAATAGTTATCGAGCACAATCTTGACGTAATAAAGTGTGCAGATTATATAATTGATATGGGACCCGAGGGTGGTCGAAATGGCGGTATGCTTATCGACTGCGGAACTCCAGAAGAATTGGTGGAGCGGGGTAGGGGCATAACTTCAAGCTTTATCAAGGAAGAATTAAGCAAGTAGAATTAAGATTTGAAGCGCAATATTTTGGCGATGGTCGAAACTGGCTATCGCCAATTTTTTTGAACCGTGTTCTGATGCGGTTTTCTGATGGGATTTTGGGTAGTTAATTCGCAGAAAATGAGGCGGTTGGTTTGCGTATTTGCTAAAAATTAACCTCTTGAGAGTGGCGTAGAATGGGGAATTACCGTAAGAATTAGGAAAATGGGAAAAATATCGCAAGGAGAATGAGTTTAGCCGAAAATAGAGCAAAATGGTAAGATTACCACAATTCCGATTTATGATTTTAAACAAGGAAATGCAAGTGTAAGCACCGGCTTTGGTAAATGAAATCGGTGGGGTAGGTGCATGTTTTGATAATGTAATCAGGTGTTTTTGTTTGATATGGGTGTTACGAAAACGAAATTCTCAAACAAACAGGTTGTGATTGTATATAAAATGAGTGTTAACACTTGTTTACATTTAATATAAGTGCTTAAAAATGAATGCTTTATAAATTAAAATTAAAGTGTTAATATAATAATTATAACCTCCTTTGCGCTGGTTGTTTGATACGGTCTATATTTATATAAATAAAGTGTTGAAAATGAATGATATAGTAGATTAAAGTTAAATTTATACTTTAATATAACGCATTTCTGATTGTAAAGTTGGCTTTCGCGGCTCAGAATAGTGGTTTTTAGGTCAAAAATCAAGTTTACAAAGATAAATTTGTTATTCTTAACTTTATTATGTATATTTGTAAAAGCAAATATTTAAAATTGTAAACTTATGGATATCGTAAGTCGCATAAAAATTTTCTTAACTACGAAGGGAATTTCTAACAGTGTTTTTGCTGATAGTTGTGAAATCCCCCGTCCTACCCTTTCGCAACTTCTTACAGGGCGAAATAAGAAGGTAAGCGACGAGATTATAAAGAAGATTCATCAAACTTATCCGAAATTGTCGATAATGTGGCTTATGTTCGGCGAAGGTCCGATGGAAGAAGAGATTGGTCCAAATGCGAACAATGCGGATTCTGCTAAAGTCGATGAGAATGCAAGAAATGCAACGCTTTTTGATAACGTTTCGAATAATTCAAATCTCGCACCACGCTCAAATACCATCGATTTTAGTTCTGATCAGTCGGATTATGATCGGGAAGTCCAGTCGGGGGTAAGACCACAGGTGCGTGGTTCGGAGGGGATGCTCCACTCTACCCCACCAGGCATGATGAACGATAGTTCGATGCAAATGAATGTGCGTAATGGAAAAAGGGTGGTGAATATCATTGTTTACTATAACGACAATAGCTTCGATAAGTTCGTACTCGACAATAAGTAAATGGATATAGGTGATGAAAGGAGTGCTTTCGTCACTTATTTTTATATATGTATATAATAGTGAAATGGAAATTAATTATTAGTTTTGTAGAAGGAAATGAAACAACAGATAGAGATGAAAAAAAGTATCATCGATTTTAAGATTAAGGAGAATAATCGCCTGTCGGACCTTTATTCTCTGCTAAAACTTGTGCCTACCGAAGGTGAGTTGCCTGAAATTTTGCCCGGACAATTCGTGCAGGTAGAGGTCAGCAATTCTAAAACTACCTATTTGCGACGCCCTATTTCGGTGAATTTTGTGGATTATGAGAAGCAAGAATTGTGGCTTCTTGTGAGGAAAGCCGGAGAGGGAACAGCTGCGCTTATCGAGAAGCGTGAGGGTGAGGCACTGAATATAGTGTTGCCATTGGGCAAGGGGTTTAGTGTTACAGGCAAGCAGATGCTGCTCATTGGCGGTGGCGTAGGCGTGGCTCCGCTGTTGTATCTTGGCAAGAAGGCCAAAGAGCAAGGCGTGGACGTGAAATTCCTTCTTGGCGCTCGTTCGGCTGCCGATTTGCTCGAACTCGATGAGTTCGAGAAGTATGGCGAGGTGTATGTATCTACCGAGGACGGTTCAATGGGAGAAAAGGGTTTTGTGACGCAGCATAGCGTGCTCCGTTCGGGCTCGTTCGATCATATTTCTTGCTGCGGTCCGGCTCCTATGATGAAGGCTGTGGCTAAGATAGCCAAGGACATTGATGTATGCTGCGAGGTGTCGCTCGAGAACGTTATGGCATGCGGTATAGGAGCGTGCTTGTGCTGTGTTGAGGACACTACCGAAGGCAATGTGTGTGTATGTAAAGAAGGTCCGGTATTTAATATTGAAAGATTGAAATGGTAGATTTAAGTGTTGAAATAGGCAATTTGAAGCTAAAAAATCCTGTCCTAACTGCTTCAGGCACATTTGGTTACGGTGAAGAGTTTAAAGATTTTGTTGACTTGAACCGTTTGGGCGGATTCATAGTTAAGGGCACTACTCTCAATCATCGTGAGGGTAATCCTTATCCTCGCATGGTGGAGACACCTTCGGGTATGCTCAATGCTGTAGGTTTGCAGAATAAGGGTGTGGATTACTTTATTGAGAATATCTATCCCCGTTTGCTTCAATACGACACCAACGTGATAGTAAACGCCAGCGGTGCGTCGATCGATGACTATGTGGCAGTGTGCGAGAAGCTAAATCCTCTTGAAGGCGTTAAGGCGGTGGAGATTAACATCTCATGCCCTAATGTTAAGCAGGGCGGTATGGCGTTTGGCACTACAGTTGCCGGAGCCTCGAGCGTTGTGAATGCGGTCCGCAAGGCTTATAGTGGCACATTGATAGTGAAACTTTCGCCAAATGTTACTGATATTGCAGAGATAGCGCGAGCTGTGGAAGGTTGTGGCGCCGATGCTGTGTCGCTAACCAATACTTTCCTCGGAATGGCTATCGATGTTGAGAAGATGCGACCATATCTATCTACCATCACCGGCGGCTTGTCGGGTGCATGCATTCGCCCAATAGCGGTCCGTATGGTATGGCAGGTGGCAAATGCTGTTAAGATTCCTGTTGTGGGCTTAGGCGGTATTATGAACGGTAGAGATGCAGTTGAGTTTATGCTTGCAGGTGCAACCGCAGTTCAGCTTGGCACTGCCAACTTTATCGACCCATCGGTTACGATGAAGGTGATTGATTATATTGAGGATTTCTTGAAGCGTCATGGCATGAGTTCGGC
>CALZAF010000007.1 GCA_945612775.1 uncultured bacterium
GACGAATAACAAAAAAATAACCGATTGGAATCCTCGATTTCCAGTCGGTTTTTTTTGCTTGGTGCGTTTTCACGGCATGCAATTATTCATTACCTTTGCCTTTATGATAGGAACTATAGTCAATACAATAGCCATAGTGGCGGGAAGCATTTTGGGGACTTTGCTTCGCAGAGGTATCAAATCGAAGTATCAGGATGCCCTGTTCTGCGCCATGGGTCTGGCGGCTCTCGTGATAGGATTGAAGGCCACCTTAACCTATCTGCCGCAGAGCCAATATCCTGTGCTTTTCATCGTTAGCCTTGCCATTGGCTCACTAATAGGCACTCGGCTGGGGCTTGCCGACCGTTTTGCTCGAGCCACTTCGTCGGGAGATTCCAAGAATCTCGCCGAAGGCCTCACTACGGGCATTCTGCTCTACTGCATCGGCTCCCTGTCGATGCTCGGACCGGTTATCAGCGCTCTGCAGGGCGACAACACTTATCTCTACACCAACGCCACTCTCGACTTCGTTACAAGCACTGTGCTTGCTTCGGCTTACGGAATTGGCATGATTTGGGCTGCACCGGTGCTTTTCTGCTGGCAAGGCGCTTTTTATCTCATAGCACGGCTGTCGCAGTCGGCTATAAGCGATGGACTCATTGCCGAACTCTCGATAGTGGGCGGCATTCTCATTATCGCTTCCGGACTCGCTTTGCTAAAAATTAAAGATTGCCGCGCTCTTAACATGTTGCCAAGCCTTTTGGTGCCTATCGTGTTCTACGCCATACTGTCGTGGCTGCCATAAGCCGCACTCGCGGGCGCGAAAGCGCCACGTCACTTTGCCGCATCGCCTTCGGCAAGCACTCTGAAGAAATTTTCTCCCCAAAGTTTTGCTATATCGGCTTCGCTATAGCCCGCCTCGATGAGTTTCATAGTCACATTCACGGCGTCGGCATCGTTTTCGAAGCCTGGCACACCGCCTCCGCCATCGAAGTCGGTGCCTATGCCCACGTGGTCGATGCCTGCCACCTTAACCATGTGATTGATATGGCTCACAAAGTCGTCGATTGTGGCATTCTTATCTTCGCGCAAAAATCCCGCATAAGCCACCGTCTGCACCACTCCACCATGCGCTGCCAAAGCGCGAAGTTGATCGTCGGTTAGGTTGCGGTCGTTGTTGCAGAGAGCCCGTGCACCGGAATGTGAACAAAATACAGGCTTTTTCGACAGTCGAAGCACATCCCAGAATGTGCCTTCACTGGCATGCGAAAGGTCGATGAGTATGCCGTGCTTATTCATCTCCTTAACCACCTTTTTACCGAATTTTGTAAGTCCTTTATTGGCATCGGCAGTGTGCGACGACGAATTGCATATCTGATTATCATAGGTGTGCGACAGAGTGATATATCGCACGCCCTGTTTGCGGAATTGCTCTATTAGGCTGATGTCCTCACCAAGGCAAAGTCCGTTTTCCACGCCCAAGAAAAACGCTTTCTTTCCCTCGGCTTTCAACCGTTGAGCATCGGCTTTAGTCTCGGCAATGCCACACACATCGCTGTAGCGCTCTACTTGTTCATTTATCGAGTCGAGCAGTTGATGCATGCGCCGGTTGCTGTTAGCAAATGTCTCTTCATTGAGTTTACGCGCCACGCGTACGGTTTTGCCATCCTTCTGCACCTTCTCATCGCTGCTCACAAATATTGCCAAAAACTGTGCATCGAGCAATCCGTCGCGCATCATAGGCACATTCACGCGGTTGCCGCAGCGTTTGCCGAGTTCTACTCCGTCCTCAAATTCGAGCGGGGCATCGGTGTGAGTGTCAACGCTAAGCATCTTGCCATGCATAGCCTTTGCCGTCTTATATAGGCGCGCCTCGCCGATGAAGAAGTCGAAGAGTCGATTCATATCCTCACTTTTGCCATCAAATCCCTCGGGATGCCACTGCACACCGAGAATTCGGTGATTTGGATACATATCCACCGACTCCACTATGCTGTCGGTGCTATATGCTCCAACGTGCAATCCCGGCGCTATATCGCGCGCCGACTGATGGTGCGAACTATTGACCGTAATCTCGGTCTTGCCCAATATTTTATATAGAATGTTCTCCTTATTGATAGTCACCGTGTGCAACGAGCGAACGCCATCCACACGCTGATGCGCATATTGCTGACCACGCTGCGAGGGAAAATCCTGATAAAGTGTTCCGCCGAAGCCCACATTGATAACCTGGCATCCGCGGCATACGCCAAACACTGGAATATTGCGATTTTTTGCCAAATGTAGCAATGCCAGTTCAACCTCATCGCGCACCGAATCCACGTCGCCAAGTTCGGGTATAGCTTCCTCGCCGTAATAGTCGGGCGCAATGTCGTCGCCACCAGTAAGCAGAACGCCATCGAGGGTCGATACCACCTGAGTGAGATATTCGAGCGACGCATTCGCTGCTATCACCACAGGCACGCCTCCTGCGCGAAGCACTGCATCAAGATAGGCTTTCGACACCGAATTTGTAGAGCTTCCAGTGGGCGTGATGCCAATTAGCGGAGCCGTATCTGCCTGTGGACTAAGCATTACTGCATCTATCTTGTTATAATACTGCGCCAATTTATCGCTAATCTGTGCTGTGGCATCATTTGCACTCATTAAAATCATAGCTAATACTCCTAAAAAAAGTTTGTTCATATCGATGGTCGTTGTTTGTAGCTAAAACCAGGCCGCCATCGAGCAATTCGGGCATCAAATCGGCAAAAAAGCCAAATCCCCGCGCCCATGCAGCCCAACTACAAAGATAACTAATTTTCCCACACCACGCAAAGAAAAAAGATGCAGAACCCATCAGCGACAAGTTCTGCATCTTGATATAAATAACTATAGCTCTGGTTATGCGAGCAGTAGCACGAGCAACTGCGCGGAAACCACGCGTAGGAACATAGTCAACGGATAAACTGTAGAGTATGCTACGGCTGGAGCATCGTTGTTAGCCACCTTGTTGGCATAAGCCAATGCTGGAGGGTCGGTAGATGCGCCCGAAAGCAAACCTGTGATGGTGAAGTAGTTGAGTTTGTAGCGATAGCGAGCCACAATGCCTACCACCAACATAGGAATCATAGTGATAAGGAAACCGTAGAGAACCCACATAGCACCTTGAGCGTTGAACACTGTAGCGGCGAAGTCCTTACCTGCCGCAATACCCACCGACGCCAAGAACAAGCAGATACCTATCTCGCGCAACAGCAGATTGGCAGCACTTGTGGTGTAGGTCACCAGTTTAAGTTTATATCCGAAACGGCTCACCAAGATAGCCACTACAAGTGGACCACCTGCGAGACCTAACTTCATAGGAACGCTCATGCCTGGCACGAAGATTGGAATTGAACCCAAAATAATACCCAAGAAGATACCCAAGAACATGGTGAACATGTTAGGTTCGTTCAAGCGGCGAAGTGAGTTACCCAACTTCTGAGCCAAACGGTTGATATCGTCAAGACCACCCACCACAGTGATGCGGTCGCCTATCTGCAAGCTCAAGTTTGGACGAGCAAAGAGATCCACACCGGCACGATTGACGCGAGTAGCGTTCAAGCGATAACCCTTGTGCAAGCGCAAGCTACCAAGTTTGCGACCCACATACTGGCTGTTGGTAACCACGATACGGCGCGAGAACACTTGAGTTTCGTCGGTTTCCCAGTCCATCTCAATCTTTGGACCCACAAACATAGTGAACGCCTCTTCATCCTGTTGCGACATTACCACGAGCAACTTATCGTTTACTTCAAGGATTGTGTCCGACTTAGGGATAATCAGGCTGCCATCCACCTTGCGCAGACGCGAAATCACAAAGTTGCGGTCAATCATTGAGTGGAAGCGCTTTACATCCACGCCGTTAATCAGTTTATTGGTCACCTCGATAGTGATAACGTGTGGCTTCAAATAGCTATCTTCGCTATCTTCTTCGAAATTGCGGCTTTCTTCGTCAACCTTGATGCCGAAGAACACCTTAACCAAAATCATCGACAATATGATACCTACCACACCCAGAGGATATGCTGCGGCATAACCCATCGACATCGCTTCATTGAGCGCTACTGCCACTTCGCCCTTGGTTTCGAGCAAAGTCTGCTGAGCTGCACCGAGTCCAGGAGTGTTGGTCACAGCACCCGACAGAATACCCACCATATCAGTTATTCTAACGTTGCCCACGCCGTAATAGATGCATAGTGCCACCACGATGTTGAGGCCGATTAGCAACATTGCCAACCCGTTGAGCACCAAGCCGCCTTTCTTAAACGACGAGAAGAAACCTGGACCTACCTGCATACCTATCGAGAAGATAAACAGGATGAGGCCGAACTCTCTGATAAAGTGTAGAACCTCAGCATTTACCGTCAACCCCAAATGGCCCAATAGGATACCCACAAAGAGCACGAATGTCGTACCCAGCGAGACCCCGAAAATCTTAACTTTACCCAAGATCACACCACAGGCTATGACCAATGCGTAAACCAAGATTGAATGGGCTATCGATGTGCCAGTAAACAAATCTACTATCCAATTCATTCTTTAAAACTTTTATAGTGAAACATTTAATATACTATTGTTGAATTGTCGGCTTTATTGAAATGCAAATTTAGACATTTTTTTGTAGGTCGGCAACAATAAGTTTAAATTTGTTAAAGATTACGCTAATTTTTATATTTCGCCCCTATTTGCCGCCGTTTTTACGGGATGCCGCATGCATCAGTCGGCAGCCATCACAATGTCGAAAATATCGGATGCGCGATGCACTATCTGGTCGGCATGATATTCGTTGAGCTCTTTCTCGCTGCGGAAGCCCCATGTAACGCCCACCGAATCGACGCAGGCGCGACGAGCTGTCTCCATATCCACGCCCGAATCGCCCACATAGAGCACCGAAGCCTTTGGCACAAGTGCCACGCTAAGGATATTGAACACTATCGATGGGTCGGGCTTCACATTCACCCCGTCCTGCTGACCTTGCACCGACACGAAATTTATGTCAGGAAAGAGGTGCGACACTATCTTCTCGGTTGCACGCTGATATTTGTTGGATGCTACAGCCAGCTTCACGCCTTCGTCCTGCAAGCGCACGAGCAAGTCCATTATGCCGTCGTAGGGCTTGGTGGCATCCACATTATGTTCGTCATAATATTCTTTGAAATCCTTTAGCAAACTGTCGATTGTGGCATCGTTGCGATTCTCTTCGGGGAGCGCCTTGCGTATGAGATTGCGCACGCCATTGCCCACAAAGAAGGGATAACTCGCCAAACTATGCGTGGGGAAACCATTTTTGCTCAATGCATAATTTGCCGCATGGCCCAAATCTTCAATAGAATTAATCAACGTGCCGTCGAGGTCAAAAATCACTAACTTTTTCATAATTATAAATCTTAATTTCGGTTCTCTGTTTAATATTTCTGCCGCATGACTTAACCATCAGAATGGATAGCCCACCGAGAAGTGGAAAGCTGAGTCGCGATTCCAGTTGGGATGAATCAGCGGCCATCTCACCTGTCCCGATGCTGGGTTATGCGCCTTCATACCCATATCCAAGCGCAGCAAGAAGTAGGTGAAGTCCATTCTTATGCCAAGTCCGTAGCTTAGAGCTATCTGCTCATAGAATTTATTGAACTTAAACACGCCTCCCGGCTGGTCTTCATATTCCCTGATGGTCCAGATGTTGCCAGCATCGATGAATGCGCCAAGTTCGAGCACCCAGAAGAGTTTCGCGCGATATTCCACATTGAGGTCAAGGCGAATATCGCCGCACTGATAGATGAAGCTATTCACCGAATTGGTGGCGAAGTAGCTTCCCGGACCAAGTGTGCGCACTCCCCAACCGCGAACGCTATTAGCACCGCCGGCATAGAATCGCTTTTCAAATGGCAGCACCTTGCTGTTGCCGTATGGCACTGCAGCACCAGCCCCCACGTGGAACGCTATGCTGCTTTTGGGGTTAAAACTATGGGTGTATGAGTAGTCGGCATCAAGTTTAACGTATTGCGAATAGTTGATACCCACCACTTTATATGTTCCGTCCTCCTTACTCTGCCCTATCATGTTAGAGATGCCATAAAGCAAGTTGCCGGCAGTTTCGGCTGCCACACGAATGGTATATACGTCGGGCTGAAAGAGTTTGCGCATCATGTTGGCATCTTTCTTATTACTGTGATAATAAGAGTAACCCATGCGCATAATCAAGTGGTCCTCATAGGAATAGCGCAGCAATGGATTGCTGATGCTCTCTATGAAGCTGCTCTTACTCTTGGGCAGATTCACATAGTTGATATCTACAAGGTTGAATGTGTGGCGGGTCTTGTTGGCTCGCTCGCTCCACAGATATCGCCATCCGGCACCGGCTATCACACGGGTGTATTCGGGGCGTTCTTGATAGTTAAAGTTGGTGGTAAACTCGGTCTGGGCGAGGATTTTCTGCTTAAAGCTGCGTTTAAGGAATGGCGCCTTAAACTTAGGATAACGCAAACCTATCTCTGCCTGATATTCCGAGTAATTGTCGTTGATAAAACCTGTCAAATCGCCAGAAAGGCTCTCATAACTGGCTTTAAATTTGGCATTTAATGTTTCCGAACCGCCAAATATGTTGCGGTGCTGATATCCCACGCCTACACCGAAGCCGAAGTCGCCCTCGGAGTTAGTGCCTTCGAGCGAGATCGACGCCGTTTGAGGCTTTGTACGCGATAGCAGCACATAGGCATCAAGCCAAATCTTGCCATCGATTTCTCCTATAGGTATGAGCTCAACGTTCACAAATTTAACTATGCCCAGGCGGCCGAATGCCTCGTAGGTGCGGTCAACGTCTTTACTGTTATATTGCTTGCCTGGGTCGATAAAACAGCTTTCTTCGAGCACGCTTGCACGCAGATAGCGGTCCTCGCCGTAGTAAATACGGTAGCCATTGTGCCACACCAAGTCTTTCTCATCGAAATCGGTGCTATTGTGCATTGTGGCTGGATTATAACTGGTTACAAAGGTGACGTTTCGCACATAGAACGGGCGATGCGAGGTGTAGTATGGCATACTTTCGCTCAGATATGGCTTCATCAGATTCATGGTGAGGTTAACATTCTTCTCGCCAGCTGCTGTGTCGGCAGTGAATGTGATGTACTCCTTATTGAAAGCGAAATAGCCTTTATTGCGCAATCGTTCGCTGATGCCTTGGCGCTCTTCGTCGAGCAGATTGCGGTCGAACAGCGAATTTTGCTTCACCAAAAACAGTGCCGAGTCAGCCAAAATCAGTTCGCGAAGGGTGTCGTTGGGAATATTATAGGAAATCGACGACACGTAATGGGGCTCGCCGAAACTTACATTATAGGTCACCTTCATGCGTTTTTTGTCGAGATTGCCCACCGTGTCAACGGTTACCGTAGAGTTCATGTAGCCTTTGTTGGCCAATGCCGTTGAGAGTTGCTTCACGCTTGCCGATGTCAGCGCAGGGTCGTAGATTACTGGAGCGCTGCCCAAGCGGCGCACCCATTTGTTGAACCACTTGGTGCTGTCCTTGCCGCTAAGATTATAGAAAGCAAGCTGCAGACGCAAGCCGCCAAGCACCTTATGGTTAGGTATTTGGCGCAGATAGTTCATCATTTCTGTGCTTTTGAGTGGGGCATCTTTTGAGTTGTCGGTGATATTTATCTTCACATCGTCGAGCAAGTATTTGCCTTCGGGCACGTGCTTGGTAGTGCTACAAGCCGACAGCAGCATAACGCACGCCGCCACTGCCAGCATCTTTGCCACCTTTATATAGTTGCTCATCTGTATCATCCGATAATCTCTAAAAAATCAGTGCACAAAGTTAGCACTTTCTTGCATATTATTCAAATCCGCATCGCCGTAAGCGCATCAAAAGCCGCCACTTTTGCTCTGCAGATAATCGTTGAGAATGATTGTTGCCGCTATGCTATCTACGCGCGCCTTATCGCGGCGGTCGCTCTTCTTCATGCCGCCTTCTA
Source organism: uncultured bacterium (assembly GCA_945612775.1). GTDB lineage: Bacteria > Bacteroidota > Bacteroidia > Bacteroidales > Muribaculaceae > SFTJ01. The sequence continues at coordinate 7,971 of CALZAF010000007.1, forward strand.
TCATAGCCCTATGCGCTAAAGTGCTCGTAAATCGCTCATCGTACATCTCCACCGGGATATCGGGCAATTCCTTGGCAAGTCGCGCCACAAATGGCTTGATATACTGCATACTCTCCGACTGCTCTCCGTTCATCTGCTTGGGCAAACCTACCACTATCTTATCCACCGGTTCTCGAGCCACGTAGGCCTTGAGATATTGCATAAGCGTGTGCGTGGGCACCGTTTCGAGCCCATTTGCCACTATCTGAAGTATGTCGGTCACAGCTAATCCTGTGCGCTTGCGTCCGTAATCTATTGCTAATATTCGTCCCATGTCACAAAAGTAATCATTTTTTGCCATTAATCAGTATCAATCAGGCAGATTAAATATTCATATACGCCTTACTTTATATATATTTCTGCTGTTTCTGACACAAGAATTGCGCAAATTCCAAGAAAAAGGCGTAGATTTGCAGTCGAATTTGTCAATGTGACAGATTTTTAGCTATTATTTCAACTCTCCATACGCAAAAAAATTTTGAATATGAAACGTATCATCTACACCCTCGTCATCGCACTCTGTGCCTCGCTTTCGATGCCTTTTTCTTCGTTCGCCAAGGATGGCGACGTAAATCGTGCTTGGCAGGACGCTGTGCTTGCCGCTGTAGATTCTTTCCCGCAGAACGGCGGTTACTACACCGGGCGTAAATCCACTCCCGAATTTAAAAAGAGTGCTTGGCGCGCTTTCAACGAGGCTTTCAACATGCGCCTCGCCGACCCACGTCCTAATTTCATCCCCAAGAAAGCCACTCCTTCGTTCTGCTCTATGGCAACATATGGTGCATTTATTCAGGCGCTACTCATCTGGGACAAGGACGGTGTCATATCTCGCCGCGCGTGGTTCAACCTCAAGCCGCTGGTGGGCATAACTGATGTGGTGAACGAAAATGGCGTAAATCAGCGCGACGGTGAAGGTTGCTGGGGACGCGCCAACGCCAACGGCCCTGGATTTGCCGTGCTCGTGGCTGAACTGAAAGCAGGATTCAATTTCACCGCCTACCGCGGTGCCAAGACCGAGGCGCTGCGCGAATCGAAGGACGAGCGATACCTCTCCGACGATGAGTGGAACAATCACAGCATATGGAATCAAGCCGAACCGGGCGACTTTATGAAGATTTTCTGGAATCGCAATGAAACAAGCGGCAGCGACTCGGGCGCCATTATCGGCGTAGATTCGAATCCCGATGCTGAACAGGAACACGGCCACAGCGTGGTGTTCTTAGGATATGACAACGACGGAAATGTAAAATACTGGAGCAGCAACGGTCCTACCGACGACCCTGTCAATGCAGGCTACGGAATAGCCACTTGTCCTCGCACCAGAATACAGCGCGTGGTGTTCACTCGTATCACCAACCCCGAAAACTTCGACCGCGCTGCCAGCAAAATGAAGTTCAACGACTTAAATAAATGGCTCGATGCTCTTAACGGTAAACGTCATGGTACTACAAAAGAACTATTGAAAGAATGTGGCATTAAATAACATTAAAAAAATGCTACCAATCTCTAAAGAAATGTAAAATTGTGAAAATATTTGCAAATACGATTCATGCATAATATTTTTGCAGTGGTTTTCTAACCTAATGGTTTTTTTGTAGCTAAATAACAAACAATTTTAAGTAATGAACAATTCTTACAAACATACCGTCAAACAGATAAAACAGGCTTCAGTCTGTTTAGGGGCGCGTGTGTTAATTTAGTTTTGTACATTATCATGACATTTTATTAACAATTTACTTTTAGGAGCAGCCCCATGTGAGTGGAGTTGCTCTTTTTTGAGCAAAACCACCAAGAGGCAAAACAAATTAGAAAAAAGAATACAAACGAAAAAAAAGATGGATTATAATAGGTTTATAAAGATGCTTTCTATCGACTCCACTTCATCGCAGGAGCGAGCCTTGGCTGAACATCTCGCTCAGGAGTTCGCCACCGACAAGTGCACGGTAGAAATCATGGAAGTGGGCGACGGGACACTCAACTTGCTCTTTAGCTGGGGTAAGCCTCAGATAGTGTTCTGCTCTCACCTCGACACCGTTCCTCCATACATAGCCCCAACTTTCGATGGCGAAACATTCCGCGGTCGCGGCACTTGCGATGCCAAAGGGCAGATTTGGTCGCTCTATCAGGCTTGCCTCGAACTCGAAAACCGCGGCTATAGCGACTTCGGCTTGCTATTGCTCGCCGGCGAAGAAACTGGCTCGTTCGGCGCAAAGCATTTCGCAAAAACTCACTGCGGAGCTAAATACCTCGTGGTGGGCGAACCTACCGACAACGCCATGGTATCGGCTGCCAAAGGCACAAAGGCATTTCAAGTAGATGTTACGGGCATCAGCTGCCATTCGGGCTATCCGGAAAGAGGCATTTCGGCTATCGAAAACTTTATCGACCTTGCCAACTATCTTCGCTCAGTGGAGATTCCCATCGACCCCGTTCAGGGCGCCACTACGTGGAATATAGGAAAACTTGCAAGCGATAATCCGCAGAACATACTCAGCAATCACCTCGCTTGCCGCATCTATTTCCGCACAACATTCGCTTCCGACAAGTTTGTTACCGACATGATGGCAAGCATAGGCTCGGGCAGCGAACCATGGCGAAAATATGTGAGCGTGCAGGCTCTTGGAGGCGATACGCCCACCCGATTCCTCACCGTGGATGGCATTCCCACCACCACTGTGGCATTTGGCAGCGACGCTCCACACCTCACCTGCTTCGAGCACAAGATGCTATGCGGCCCAGGGTCGATAACTGTGGCACACACTCCTCTCGAGATGGTCACTCGCCACGACCTCGAACTCGCCACCGAGCAGTATGTGAAAATCTACGAATCACTCATTATTAATAAGAACATATAATAACAACATCACATAATATATCTTAGAACTATGATAGTAATGAAATTTGGTGGCACCTCGGTTGCCAACAAAGAGGCTATACAAAGAGCCATTTCGATTGTGCAAGGTCGCCTCGACCAGCGTCCTGTGGTGGTGGTTTCGGCTATGTCGAAAGTTACCGACATGCTCTATCGCATCGCCGACGAGGCTGCTGCTCAGCAAGACACCGAAATCGCGCAACTCCTCGACCAGCTGCGCTCTCGTCACATCGACACTGCAAGCGAACTGCTTGCCGATTGTGGTCACTTCCTTAACGAAGCAATCAGCGACATCAACACCATCTGCGACTACCTCGAGAAGGTGGCACTATCGGTGTGCGCCCTCGGCGAACTCTCTGCTCGCAGCAAGGCAATCATCATATCGCAAGGCGAAATTCTCTCTTCTACCATCATTGCCCACGCTATGAACGCCTACGGTATCGTCACCGAATGGCTCGACGCCCGAAAGATGATTATCGCAAGCGGCGACCCGCTCAACAGCGAACCTATCTTCAGTGAAATCGAAGCTCGCGTGCCTGGAATCATCGAAAAGAACTTCAAGCACTCTCAGGCGCTCATCACTCAAGGCTTCATCTCGTCGGCTATCGACGGCGAACCCACCGTGCTTGGCCGCGGAGGTTCCGACTACTCGGCTTCGCTCATAGGTATGGCTATCAATGCCGAGAAAATAGAGATTTGGACCGATGTAGATGGCGTGCGTTCTGCCGACCCTCGCTACATCGAAAACACTCGCTGCCTCGAAAGCATATCATTCGAAGAGGCTGCCGAAATGGCTCACTTCGGCGCTAAGGTGCTACACCCTCTCACCATCGAGCCTGCTATCATGAAGAATATCCCTATATTCGTGCTCAACTCGATGAATCCCGAGCACAATGGCACTGCCATCCTCGCTAACACGCTCATCGGCGAAGGTGCCAAGGCTGTGTCGTGGAAGGAAAATATTCTTATGATCAACATCTTCTCGCCTAAGATGATTAATGCCACTGGTTTTGTGCAGAAGGTGTTCGGCGTGTTCAGCGACAACCACATCTCTGTAGATATCATCAGCACTTCCGAAGCCAACATCTCTGTTACTGTGGCAGGAAACCAAGATATCACCAAACTCACCGAGCAACTCTCGCAATTTGCACAAGTCAACGTCAACAACAGCAAATCGCAAGTTTCAGTCATCGGCAAGAACGTGGTCAATCACGAGGATGTGCTTCAGCGCATAGTGAATGCCCTTAACGGCTACAATGTGAACATGATTTCACAAGGCGCTTCTAACATCAACGTTAGCTTCGTTATCGACCGCAGCAAACTCAACGAGATAGTTAACTCTATTCACAAAAGCTTGTTTCAACTATGAAGATAGTAATTAGCGGCTACGGCAAGATGGGACACATGATTGAGTCGATTCTCATAGATCGAGGCATCGAATACATTCCCACCGAGAACGTAGCAGAAATAGATACGGCTACTGCCAAGCAATGCGTTTGCATCGATTTCACCACTCCTGATGCTTTCCGCAGCAATTATCGCCTCTTAGCCGACCGTTTCGGAGCTGTAATTGTGGGCACCACCGGATGGAACGACATCAAGGACGAGGTAATCGACTACTTCAAGTCGCGTGGCACTACCATGATTTATGCCTCAAACTTCTCGCTCGGCGTCAATGTGATGTTCTCGCTCGTGGCTAAGGCTTCGGCGCTGCTTGCCAATGCCGGCTACGACCCATACATCGTGGAGATGCACCACAAGCATAAACTCGATGCCCCAAGCGGCACTGCCAAGTCGCTTGCTCAAATAGTAGATAATGCCACTGGCGCTGCCACTCAAGTGCAGTCGGTGCGTTGTGGCGAGATTGCCGGAATCCACACTGTGGGATTTGAAGGCGCCAACGACCGCATCACCATTACGCACGAAGCTTTCTCTCGCAAGGGATTTGCCCAAGGCGCGGTAGAAGCGGCTCTTATGACTGAGAAAATAACCGGAGTTCATGAATTTAAAGACATTATCATATAATCAACAGTATGAATCGATTACTATTAACAGGATGCGGCACGGCGTTGCTTACTCCTTTCAAAAACAACGAGGTCGATTACGACGCTTTCGCTGCAAGCGTTGAGCGACAAGTGGAATCGGGTATCAATTTCTTGGTACCTCTTGGCTCTACTGCCGAAACCCCTTGCCTCGACGACGATGAGCGAATCAACCTGCTTGAATGTTGCCGTGAGCACGCTCACGGACTTCCTTTGGTGGTGGGTGCCGGAACCAACTCGTTTGTCCACACCGTTAAAAATATGCGCCTGCTCGACAGCCACGGCGTGGATGCCTTCTTGATTGTGGTGCCTTACTACAACAAACCTACCCAAGAAGGCCTTTACCAATACTTCAAAGAGATAGCTCAATCTACCAGCAAGGACATCGTATTATATAATGTGCCTGGCCGCACTGGCGTGAACCTCGCCACCGAGACCACTCTTCGCCTTGCCGAAATCGAGAATATTGTAGCCATTAAGGAGGCTTCGTCGAATTATCAGCAGATTTCTGAAATCATCTGCAACGCTCCTGCCGGATTCACCGTGCTTAGCGGCAACGACAACGAGACTCTATCGCTCATCGCTTCGGGCGCGCACGGCGTTATCAGCGTGGCTTCCAACATTGTGCCTAAGCTTATGATGGAACTCGTTAACGCCATTCGCAACGGCAACCTCATCAAGGCGCGCAATCTGCACTTCAAGCTTATGCCGCTATTCAAAAACTGCTTCGTGGAGAGCAATCCTATCCCTGCCAAGGCTGCTATGCACGCCCTCGGTCTGATGGACAACAGTCTGCGCTCACCACTTACGCCGGCTTCGGAATCTACCTACAAACTCATGGTAGATACCCTTCGCGACCTCGAAATGCTTTAATCATTATCACTAACCCCTGTTTTTACAATGACTCAACAAGAAGAACTAAATAAATTTCATGCGCTCGTTGCCGACCTCGAAAGCGGCAAGGTGCGCGTGGCTGAAAAAATCGATGGCGAATGGAAAGTTAATGCCTGGGTAAAGGAAACCATCCTTTCGGGCTTTCGTCTCGGCAACCTTACCGATATGAGCGAGGGGCAATTCTCGTTCTTCGACAAGGACACCATCCCTGCTCAGCGCTTCACTGCCGACAGCCGCGTGCGCATTGTGCCTGGCGGCAGCAGCGTGCGTTGCGGTGCCTATCTGGCTCCTTCGGTTATCATGATGCCTCCTTCTTATGTCAACATAGGTGCTTTTGTTGACGAAGGCACTATGATCGACTCGCACGCCCTGGTGGGCTCGTGCGCTCAAGTGGGCAAGCACGTGCACCTATCTGCAGCATCGCAGCTCGGCGGTGTGCTCGAACCCGTGGGTGCTCTGCCGGTTATCATCGAGGATAATGTGTTTATCGGCGGCAACTGCGGCATCTATGAAGGCACTATCGTGAAGCAGAATGCAGTTATCGCCACCGGTGTGATTATCAATGCCTCTACTGCCATCTACGATGCCACTACCGGCAACTACATCCGCGCCAACGAGAATGGTCAGATGGTAGTGCCCGAAGGCGCTGTAGTGGTGGCTGGCAGCCGTCCTATCACCAAGGGTCCAGGCGCCGAAGCTGGCGTTCACATCTACACTCCTGTGATTGTGAAGTATCGCGACGCCAACACTTCGGCTTCGGTAACACTCGAAGGCATACTACGATAATCACAATTCATCATTTTTGCTAAACTATCGATATGGATATTGATTATCAACATAGATTTTCGCTCGACGTAGGCTCGTTTTTCCGTTCTCCGGTGAGAGAAATTTTCAAGCGGGTAGATTTAAATTCCATCTACTCCTTTGCAGGCGGATACCCTTCAGCCGACACCTTCCCCACCGAGGACATTAAGCGCACCATTGCCGAGACCATCGACAAATATGGCAGCCGCGTGTTCCAGTATGGCGCCACGCAAGGCGTTCCTGAGCTCCGCGCCGCACTTGCCAAGCGCTATAGCGTGGATGTTGAGCGAATACAGATATCTTCATCATCGCAGCAGGGCATCGATGTGTGCACTCGCATACTCGTGGATCCAGGCGATGTGATTCTCACCTCGGCGCCATCTTATCTGGGCGCTATGCAGTCGTTTCACTCCTATCGTGCCCACATAGTGGGTGTGCAGCATCACAGCAACATAGGCACATGGCAGCAGATGTATGTAGATGCCATCGAGGGTGTTTTGGCACAAGGCAAGAAGATAAAATTCCTGTATATGGTGCCCGACTTTCAGAATCCATCGGGCGAAACGCTCTCGCTCGAGGAGCGAAAGGTGCTTGTGGCACTTGCCGAGCGCTACGATTTTCTCATAGTGGAAGATAGCCCCTACCGCGAACTCCGCTACGAGGGCGAGCCGATACCCACAATGTATTCTCTCGCGCCCGACCGCGTGATTCTGCTCGGTTCGTTCTCCAAGATTTTCGCCCCAGGCTTCCGTCTGGGATGGATTATAGCCAATCCGGGCATATTGGATAAAATATATGTGTGCAAGCAGGCGCTCGACCTCTGCCCTCCGATTCTCGACCAGTATGTGGCCACCGAATTTCTCGAAAGCGGACGCCTCGACGCCAACCTAAAGAACACCATAGCGCTCTATCGCCGCAAACGCGACTTGCTGCTATCGCTGCTCGAGAAGCACATGCCCGAAGGAGTAACTTGGACTCACCCCGAGGGCGGCTTGTTTATCTTCCTGGTGCTTCCCGAAGGCTTCGACACAGTGAAATTCTACGACGTAGCGCTCGACCGCGGCGTGGCTTATGTGGCTGGCTCGTTTTTCTACCCTAATGGCGAGTGCCGAAACACCATGCGCATGAATTTCTCCTTCATGACCGAGGAAAAAATCACCCGCGGCGTTCCTTTGCTCGCTTCTCTAATTGCCGAGCAAATTCAGCAATAAGCAAAGATTCCGTTTTTAGATAGCTCAAGGCAGATTTTCTTCAAATCAATCTATTTTTAATCTTAAAGATTGATAATTTGTAAGAAAATTTGCCTTCTTATTAACAAAAAACAAGCAAATTATTTGGAGTTATCATAAATGTGGTGTAAATTTGCACCGTTCAGTTACACAAAAGCAATAGCAAAACTATGAATTCTATTCTATCTGTAAATATTATAATTAACGTGATTTCGGTGCTGGTGGGCGTCGTGATTCTAATTATGTGATTTATGGAGGAAATAGTTGAGTATTGCTTAAGGCAATTAAACGAAAACGACAGAAATTGAATATCGCACCTTTCCTCCATGAACTTCGGGAAAGGTGTTTTTTTGTAGAATAAACATATAAATCGATATGAGCAAACCTTTAAGAAGCGATGTAACCATGAATGGACGTCGCATGGCGGGCGCAAGAGCCCTATGGATGGCAAACGGAATGAAAAAAGAACAGATGGGCAAACCCATCATTGCCATCGTGAATTCGTTCACTCAATTTGTGCCTGGGCACACCCATTTGCACGAAATCGGGCAGATTATTAAAGCCGAAATCGAACGCTTGGGCTGCTTTGCTGCCGAATTCAACACTATCGCCATCGACGACGGTATAGCTATGGGACACGACGGCATGCTTTATTCGCTCCCTTCTCGCGACATGATTGCCGACAGCGTGGAATATATGGTGAATGCTCACCGCGCCGACGCCATGATTTGCATCAGCAACTGCGACAAGATTACCCCCGGTATGCTCATGGCTTCGATGCGACTCAACATCCCTACCGTGTTCTGCTCGGGCGGTCCTATGGAAGCCGGCCGTTGGAACAATCGCGCTCTCGACCTTATCGACATCATGATAGAATCAGCCGACCCTTCGGTCGATGACCAGACTGTGGCTGAGATTGAGCAGCACAGCTGCCCTACTTGCGGATCTTGCTCTGGCATGTTTACCGCCAACTCAATGAACTGCCTCAACGAAGCCATAGGTATGGCTCTTCCAGGCAACGGCACAGTGCTCTCTACTCACACCAACCGCATAGAACTCTTCAAGAAGGCCGCTGCACAGATAGTGAAGAATGCCTTCGCCTATTATAACGACGACGATGAATCGGTGCTCCCTCGCAGCATAGCTTCGCGCGAAGCCATTCTCAACGCCATGACGCTCGACATAGCCATGGGCGGCAGCACCAACACCGTGCTTCACCTTCTCGCCATTGCCAACGAGGCTGGCGTGAACTTCACAATGAAAGATATCGATGCCCTTTCGCGACGCACTCCTGTGCTCTGCAAAGTGGCTCCTAACACCAAACTATATCACATCGAGGACGTTAACCGCGCTGGCGGCATCATGTCGATTCTCAGCATCCTTGCCAAGCAAGGTTTGCTCAACACGTCGGTTCGCCGCGTTGACGGCATGACCCTCGCCGAGGCTATCGACAATTTTGCCATCGACGGCAAAAACTTCAGCCAAGAGGCTCGCAACCTGTGGCTCACAGCTCCTGCCGGCGTGCGCACCACCAAGATGGGCAGCCAGAGCAGCCAATACAAGGAACTCGACACCGACCGCGCCCAAGGTTGCATCCGCGACTTCGAACACGCCTACGTTAAGGACGGCGGTCTGGCTGTGCTCTACGGCAATATTGCTAAAGACGGTTGCGTGGTTAAGACTGCAGGCGTAGATGAAAGCATATTCCACTTCACCGGCAAGGCTAAGGTATTTGAGTCGCAGGACGACGCCGTAGAAGGCATCCTTAACGACAAGGTAGAAGCCGGCGACGTGGTGGTAATCACCTACGAAGGCCCTAAGGGCGGTCCTGGCATGCAAGAGATGCTTTACCCAACTTCTTACATCAAATCGAAGCACTTGGGCAAACTTTGCGCTCTTATCACCGACGGTCGTTTCTCGGGCGGCACTTCGGGATTGTCGATTGGCCACATTTCGCCTGAAGCAGCTCGCGGTGGCAACATTGCCCTCGTGAAGGACGGCGACACCATAGAAATCAACATCCCTGAGCGCACTATCAACGTGCTCATCAGCGATGAAGAGATGGCTGCACGCCGAGCTGCCGAAGAAAGCCGCGGCAAACTCGCTTTCACGCCCACCAAGCGCAACCGCGTGGTTTCGAAAGCTCTGCAAGCCTACGCTTCGATGGTTACCTCTGCCGACCGTGGCGGTGTGAGAGAATAATCCCAGACTCGAACAAAAAAATAACCACGCATCTATAAAAACAATAAATACAAACGATAACTTTAATCAATAAACTAATCTATATGGGGCAGACAATTTCAGGCGCCGAAGCGCTCATCCTTTCACTTATTGCTGAGGGTGTTGACACCACCTTTGGTTATCCCGGTGGAGCCATTATTCCGGTATTCGACGTGCTCTACGACTACCGCGACAAGATTCACAACATTCTTGCTCGCCATGAGCAAGGTGCAATTCACAGCGCACAAGGTTTTGCGCGAGTCAGCGGAAGAACTGGCGTGGTGATTGCAACCTCTGGTCCTGCTGCCACCAACCTCATCACTGGTTTGGGCGACGCCAAGATGGACAGCACTCCACTCGTGGTTATCTCGGGTCAAGTGGGTGCAGCAGCTCTCGGTAGCGACGCTTTTCAAGAAACCGACGTGCTCGGCATCACTCAACCGTTGAGTAAATGGAGTTATCAGATTCGTAACGCCGAGGATATTCCTTGGGCTGTGGCTCGCGCATTCTATATCGCCAACAACGGCCGCCCCGGTCCTGTGGTGCTCGACTTGGCTAAAAATGCTCAAAACCAAAAAATTGAGTGGACCGGATATCGCCAGTGCAACTACATACGCAGTTACAACCCCTATCCTGATGTGCCTAAAAAACTGCTTCTCGAAGCCGCCGACATCATCAACGATGCTAAGCGCCCATTCATTCTTGCCGGTAACGGTGTTACCATATCGGGCGCAGAGAAAGACCTCGCTGCATTGGCCGAGAAAGCCGACATTCCTGTGGCTACCACTCTGCTCGGACTTTCGTGCATCAGCTCCAATCACCGTCTAAATAAGGGTATGATAGGCATGCACGGCAATGTGGCTTGCAACATCGCCACCACCAACTGCGACGTGCTCATAGCCATAGGCATGCGTTTCAGCGACCGCGTTACCGGCGACATTGCCCGCTTTGCTCCTCAAGCCAAGGTGATTCACATAGATATCGATAAGAGCGAAATCGACAAGACCATCCCTGCTACCGTAGGCATCAATGGCGATGCCCGAACCACGCTGCAGCAGCTATTGCCTTTCATCCGCACAGCTCATCACGACGACTGGATTCGCTCGTTCGACGACGATTGGGAATTGGAACGCGAAAAGATTATCAATAAAGAGATTAACCCCGACGATGGAGTAATCACCATGGGTCAAGTGGTGAACAAAGTCACCGAGGCTACCGGCAACCAAGCTGTGCTCGTTACCGACGTAGGTCAAAACCAGATGCAGGCAGCCCGCTACTTCCGCTACACTCGCCCTCGAAGCATCATCACTTCGGGCGGTCAAGGCACTATGGGATTCGGCCTTCCTGCAGCTATCGGTGCCAAGATTGCAGCTCCCGATCGCACTGTGTGCCTATTTGCCGGCGACGGTGGCTTGCAGATGACTATCGAAGAACTCGGAGTGATTCTTCAATACAATGTGGATGTGAAAATCATTCTGCTCAACAACAACTTCCTGGGCATGGTGCGCCAATGGCAAGAATTGTTCTACAACGAACGCTACTCCGAAACTCCGCTTGTCAATCCTAACTTCGTGATGATTGCCAACGCCTACGGCATCCCTGCCGAAAATGTTGAGACCCCCGACCAGCTCGACGAAGCTGTCGAGCGTATGGTTAAGCACGACGGTGCATACTTGCTCAATGTGAACATCAACCCAAGCGAACTCGTTTATCCTATGGTTCCTTCGGGCAGCGTTCTCGACAACATTTTGTTAAGCAAAACTGAGAAATACATCAAGAAACAAAAAACTGATTATGACAAACTATAATACTCTCTACACGGTAACAGTATTCAGCGAAAACCGAGTAGGTATCATCCACAAGCTCTCCATCATCTACACTCGACGCAAAATCAACATCGAGACCATCAGTGCTTCGCCTTCGTCGATTAAGGGCGTATCCAAGATTACGGTCACCGCCTACTGCTCGAAGGACGACATCATAAAAATCGTGCAGCAAATCGAAAACATCATCGAAGTGCTCAAGGCGTTCTATTACACCGACGATGAGATTGTGTATCAAGAAATTGCGCTCTACAAGGTGCCTACCATCAAGCTCCTCGAAGAGCCTAATCTCGAAAGCATCATTCGCAAGCACAACGCCCGAATTCTCGAGATTACTCACGAATACACCATCGTGGAAAAAACTGGTCACTACGACGAGACCGAAGCCCTATTCTACGAGTTTAATAAGTATGGCATCCGTCAGTTTGCCCGCAGCGGCCGCGTAGCTGTCACACGTTCGCCTCTTGAATATGTAACCATGTATCTCGACAACGAAGAGAAAAACCGACGTCCAACCGAAATATGGAACAGCAGAGAGTAAAAGAGTATAGCCATCGCTACTTCCTGGCGCCTGGCGAGTGCACGCCCGAGGGCGAAATGCCCATCACGCTGCTGCTCACACGCATCATCGAAGTCGCCACCGAACACGCCGATATGTGGAACATCGGTTACTCCACGCTCAGCGCCGATAATCAGACTTGGGTGCTGTCGAGAGTGAGCATCGAGATGACTCAATACCCACGAGTGAATCGAAAATACACCTTTCACACCTGGGTGGAGAGCACCAACAGGCACTTCTCGTTTCGCAACTTCGAGATTTGCGACCAAGACGGCACAACTCTCGGTTATGCACGCACCATCTGGGCGGTTATCGATAGCATTGCCCGCGAAATAGTGGATATTTCAAAATTCACATTCCTCAAGGACGTAGTGAGCGAGCACCAATGCCCTATCGCCACCCCATCGAGACTATTGCCTGTGACTGATGAGCATGCCCAGACGCATTGCTTCAAATATTGCGACCTCGACATCAATCATCACGTCAACAGCGTGCGATATGTGGAACTGCTGATGAACCAATTACCGCTCGAGCGCTATGAAGCCTGCTTCGTGAAGCGATTTGAGATAGCCTACATCCGCGAATGTCTCTACAATGTGCCAGTAACGCTCAATGTGGATAGTTCTACCGATGATGTGCGACTCGAAATAGCCGACAGCGCCGGCGCAAGCCATTGCCGAGCTCGCATCCTGCTCGAGCCTCGCAATTTGCAGGCAAATGATTAAGAAAAGAAAATAAATTTAGAATAATTCAAGTTAATACAACAAAAACATTTTTTACTATGGCAGTATTAAATTTTGGCGGTGTTGAAGAAAATGTAGTAACCCGCGAAGAATTTACTCTTGAAAAAGCAAGAGAAGTATTGAAAGACGAAACTATCGCCGTTATCGGTTACGGCGTTCAAGGTCCAGGTCAAAGTATGAACCTCCGTGACAATGGTTTCAACGTAATCGTTGGCCAACGTCAAGGCAAGACCTTCGAAAAGGCTATCAACGACGGTTGGAAGCCAGGCGAAACCCTATTTAGCATCGAAGAAGCATGCGAAAAGGGCACTATCATCATGTGCCTCCTCAGCGATGCCGCTGTAATGTCGGTTTGGCCTACTCTTAAGCAGTATCTAACTCCTGGCAAGGCTCTCTACTTCTCTCACGGATTCGCTATCACTTGGAACGACCGCACTGGCTGCGTTCCTCCTACCGATATCGACGTTATTATGGTGGCTCCTAAGGGTTCGGGAACTTCGCTCCGCACCATGTTCCTCGAAGGCCGTGGCTTGAACTCTTCATACGCCATTTATCAAGACGTTACTGGCCGTGCTTACGACCGCACCATCGCTCTCGGCATCGGCATCGGTTCGGGCTACTTGTTCGAAACCACTTTCCAACGCGAAGCTACTTCTGACCTTACCGGCGAACGCGGATCGCTCATGGGCGCTATCCAAGGCCTTCTCCTTGCTCAATACGAAGTGCTCCGTGAAAACGGCCACACTCCAAGCGAAGCATTCAACGAAACAGTTGAGGAACTCACTCAATCACTCATGCCTCTATTCGCCGAAAAGGGTATGGACTGGATGTATGCTAACTGCTCTACTACAGCTCAACGCGGCGCGCTCGACTGGATGACTCCATTCCACGATGCCATCAAGCCTGTGGTTCAACGCCTATATGAGAGCGTTAAGAGCGGTAACGAAGCACAAATCTCTATCGACAGCAACTCGCAACCCGACTATCGCGACAAGCTCAACGAAGAACTTCGTGCACTCCGCGAAAGCGAAATGTGGCAAACTGCCGTAACAGTGCGCAAACTTCGCCCTGAAAACAACTAATCGCGTAAGCCCCTGCAAGGCACTCGATTTTTTACAATAAGCCCGATGGCAACCGCCGCACTCCACCTCGCGTGGAACGGCGATTGCCATCGCTGTCTATTTATGCCATTTATCTTCTGGATAATTGCCTAAATGCTAATATATAGTCACTTTTAGTACTAAAATGCGAGTAATTTGCCAATATTATTGCAGAAATTAAGCCCAAAATTTGTTCAAATGTCTTATTATTTGTAATTTCGCTCAACATAACAGCAGTATTTGGTTTATGTAACAACTATTTAATCCTAATTTGTCACAAAATATGGTATTACCAATTTATCTATACGGTCATCCCGTTTTACGCAAAGTCTCCACCGAAATCGACAGTTCATATCCAGAGCTCAGCACTCTCATCGAGAACATGAAGGAAACCATGTATGCAAGCGATGGCATAGGCATTGCAGCCCCTCAAATAGGTCGCGACATTCGCCTAATCTATATCGACGCATCGTGCCTTGCCGACACCTTCCCCGAACTTGCCGACAGCAAGATGGTGCTCATTAATCCCGTGCTTACCGTTATCGAAGACGGCAAGCGTGAGACCCGCGAAGAAGGATGCCTCAGTCTGCCGGGAATTCATGAGAATGTGAGCCGCATCGAGAAGGTGAACCTCAAATGGCAAGACGAAAACTTCGAGCAGCACGAACAGGTGTTCGAAGGCTATTTCGCCCGCGTGCTTCAGCACGAATACGACCACCTCGAGGGACGAGTTTTCACCGACCACATCTCTAATATTCGCCGACAGCTCATCTCTGGCAAGCTAAAGAAAATTGTTGACGGAAAGATTCGTTGCTCATATCGCACTCGCGGTGTGAAATAATGCTCTTTTTGCGTATTTCTCCGCCTCGGCGGAGAAATAATGATTTTTGCAACTTAGTTTTACATACTGCGCAAAAGTTGTACCCTTCACCCTTCTTATAACTCAGAATTTTGACCTTCAGATATACCAAATTTAAGAAAATACCCAAATAGAAAGATTATGGATAATAAGATTTTAATTGTCGATGACGAAGAATCGATATGCGAAATATTGAAATACAACTTAGAGCTTGAAGGTTACAGTGTTACTATCTCATCGAGCGCAGTAAATGCACTCCAGCTCAACCTGCAATCGTTCTCTCTCATCATTCTCGACATAATGATGAAAGATATGGACGGTTACGAATTTGCCTTACGCATCAAGAACGATCCGCGCACCGAGTTTATGCCCATCATCTTCTGCAGCGCACTCAGCAGCGAAGATTCGCGCGTTAAGGGCCTCAACATCGGTGGCGACGACTATATAGTAAAGCCTTTCAGAATTCGCGAAGTGATGGCTCGCGTGCGCAGCCTTTTGCGCCGCACTCAGATGGTGAAAAGCCACGAATCGCAGAACAATGCTCCTACCGAAGACCCCGACATTCACTTCAAGGGCTTGAGCATCAACATGAAGAATAAGCTCTGCTTCATCGACGAACAGCCTATTAAGCTCACTAAGACTGAATTTGAGCTCCTCGTGTTCTTCCTCTCTAACCCCAACTGCATCTACACCCGAAAAGAGATTATAACCAACATCTGGGGCCGCAACGATGAAGTAACCGAGAGAGCCATCGACACCAATATCACCCGACTGCGCAAGAAGATTGGCGAATACGGTTCTTATCTAATCACACGATTAGGTTACGGCTATGGATTTGAAGAAGTTTCTTCGAAATAACGTTCAATTTGCACTCACTGTAGTGTTCATTGCCGTCTTGCTGGCGGCAACGGCACTTTTTATTGTTATTCTTCAGATCCTCAACATCAAGCCATCATCGCTAAGCATCATACTTTCGGCGCTGATTATCGTCACCATCACCACCGTGGTAGGTTTGTATTTCATTAGGATGGTACAAAAAGAGATTGTGAAGCTCGAACGTTATGTGCATCAGGGACTTCATGCAGGTAGTGTGCCTCCGCCGAGGGTTATCAAGTGGCGTAGCATGAACGCTATTGCCACCGAAATCTACGACCTCGTAAACAATAATTCCACCTCGCCATTGTCTGCTCCATTTAGCAGCGCAGAGATTGAGCAAGCCGAAAAGGATAAACTGCGTTCGCGCCAGGTGTTGCTCAATAACCTCAATCACGAGATTAAGACTCCTATCGGCATCATTCAGGGATATGTGGATACTCTGCTCGAACACGACGAGCAGATAACGCCCGACATGCGTCGCCGTTTCTTGAAAAAGTGCCTCGACACCACGCAGCGCCTGCAGAACATGGCTTTCAGCCTCTCGGTGATTTCGCGCCTCGAAAACGGCAGGGAAGCTATCATCATGGACGAGGTAAACCTCACCGAATGCATCAACAATGTGTTTGAGGATTTGCAACCCATCATCGAAAAATCAGGCATGAAGGCTTCGCACAACTTGCCCAACAATTTTATGGTGCACTCCAACCCTACGCTAATCTATAACATCTTCAGCAATCTTGTGAAGAATGCTGTATTCTACTCTGGAGGTTCTAAGATAATAGTGGAACTGCTCGACGACGGCAGCCTATCGTTCCGCGACAATGGCAAGGGTGTTGACGAGAACTTCTTGCCTAAGATTTTTGAGCGATTCTACCGTCTCGACACCGACCGTAACCGAAACCTGAGCAGCAGCGGACTCGGACTTTCAATCGTGAAGGAGGCTGTGAGCTTGCACGGTTATACCATTAACGCAAAAAACCACCCAGAGGGTGGCCTTCAGTTTATTTTCCGACTTTAAGCATCACTGCCCTGCCTTATGCGCTGGGCTTTTATTTTGTTGTTGAGTCGATTGGTAAATTCATAGTTCTTCAGTCCCCACCGCGGACAAATCAGCAAATCGGCTGGCGACTGCGATACGAAGCGCTCCACCGCCAAGTCGCTCCGCAAGTGCTTGAGCACCTCGATGCAAACATCGATATACTCGTCGGCACTCCAATCCTTCAACACCACCTCACCATCTGCCCACATCTTGGCAAGGCGCGTGCCGCGTATCACTTGCAGCTGATGCATCTTCACTGTGTGCAGCGGCAATGCCGAGATGCGCTTAGCGGTAGCTATAAAATGCTCCATATCCTCGCCGGGAAGCCCAAGAATGAGGTGAGCGCCGCACAGCACACCTGCCTCAGCAGTGCGGGTAACGGCATCTTCCACATCGGCCCAGGTATGACCGCGATTTATCAGCTTTAGCGTGGCATCGTGCGAGGTTTCTACGCCATATTCCACCATCACAAAGTGAGTCTTGCTCAATTCCGAGAGATAGGTGAGCAATTCTTCGGGCATACAGTCGGGGCGGGTGGCAATGATTATGCCGAGCACATCGCTCTGGCGCAATGCCTCCTCATATAGTTCCTTTAGCGTGGAAAGCTGGGCATAAGTATTGGTATAGGCTTGAAAATATGCCAAATACTTCATTTCGGGATACTTGCGGGCAAAAAATTCCTTGCCGCGAGCTATCTGTTCGGCTACAGTAATCTTGGTTTGGCAATATGCGGGATTAAACGACTGGTTATTGCAATAAATGCAACCACCCACGCCCTTAGTGCCATCGCGGTTTGGGCATGCAAAACCGGCATCAATGGCAATCTTTTGCACCTTGCAATCGAAGTATCGGCGCAAAAAATCGCCATAGTCGCAATATCCTACGTTGTCGATTATAGGCATACGGTCTTGTTGAGCAGATAGTTATCGAGAATAGTAATAGCCGCCATTGCCTCCACCACCGGCACAGCACGAGGCAGCACACAGGGGTCGTGACGACCCTTGGCTTTAAGCACCACAGGATTGCCGTGCACGTCGATAGTTTCCACATCGCGCAGCAAAGTAGCCACCGGCTTAAATGCCACTCTGAAGTAGATGTCTTCGCCATTGGAAATGCCGCCCTGTATGCCTCCTGAATTGTTGGTGAGTGTCGCTACCTTACCGTCGCGGCACACAAAGCGATCTATCACATCGCTGCCGCGCTTGGTGGCGAAATCAAATCCGAGGCCATATTCAAAGCCTTTTACGGCATTTATGCTGAGCATAGCAGCTCCGAGCTGGGCATTCAATCGTCCGAACACTGGTTCGCCAAGCCCCACAGGCACGCCGCTCACCACGCAGGTAATCACGCCGCCTATGGTGTCGCCATCGGCACGAACTTGGCGTATGAGCTCTATCATCTGCTCTGCCGCAGCTGCATCGGGGCAGCGCACTATATTGCTGTCAACCTTGCTGAGGTCGTAGCGATGATAATCGGCATCGAGCTTTATGTCACCCACCTGCGAGGTATAAGCCACTATCGATATGCCAAGCGTCTCGAGCGCCTTGCGAGCAAAAGCGCCACCCACCACGCGGGCAGCTGTCTCGCGAGCCGACGAGCGTCCGCCGCCGCGATAGTCGCGTATGCCATATTTAGAGGTATAAGTATAGTCGGCATGCGATGGGCGGAAGCACTCGGCTATATTGCTATAGTCGGCGCTGTGGTGATCCTCGTTTTCTATCACAAATCCTATGGGTGTACCTGTGGTAACGCCCTCAAACATGCCCGAAAGGATGCGCACGCGATCCTTCTCGTTGCGAGCCGTCACTATGTCCGACTGACCGGGACGGCGGCGGTCGAGTTCGCGCTGCACATCAGCCACGTCGATTGCCACGCCTGCCGGCATTCCGTCGATTACTCCACCTATGGCTGGTCCATGCGACTCGCCGAAGGTGGTTAGCCTGAAAATATCTCCTATTTGGTTTCGCATATATTGCTCGTTGGTTTTAATTTCTATCTATTTGTTCCGTTATTTTGCTCACTCGGCAGTTATGTCAGCCACAGTAGCGCGAGTGTAGGCAATCAGCTGTTCGGGATTGATTTTAAACTGCAATCCGCGCACCCCTGCGCTCACATATATGTAGTCGAAATCTTGGCAAGTGTGATGAAAATAGGTGGGAAACGCCTTCTTCATACCCACCGGCGAACATCCGCCTCTTATATATCCTGTGGTGGGCAGCAATTCCTTCATGGGTATGAGGTCAGCCTTCTTGTTGCCCGACACCTTAGCTGCTTTCTTCAAATCCACCTCGTCATCGCCAGGCACAACGCACACAAAGTGTCCTGTCTTATCGCCTTTAAGCACCAGCGTCTTAAACACCTGCTTAATGTCCTCGCCGAGTTGCTCGGCAATGTGAGTTGCGGCCAAATCATTTTCATCTACCTCGTATGGCACCAATTCATATTTTATTTTGGCCTTGTCGAGCAGTCGTGCTGCATTTGTTTTATTAATTCCAGCCATTATTCTTCGTCATTTTTAATTCCTTATATGCAAAGTTAAGAATTTTATTTAATTTTGCAGTATGCGATTACTATTCACCACATATTTGGCAATAATTATTGGCATTTTTAATGCCGAAGCTCAGTCGTGCGCCAGCAGTTACATTCAGCGCATTCGCGGCTCGCACAATAGCGCCGCCATTTTAGCCACTGCGCAGCAAGCCGAAAAATATCTCTACACTCCGGGCAGCGAGGGCTACGACGAAGGGCTTTTCATTCAGGTGCTCGAAGCTGTGGTGGAGTCGCCCATGCTAAGCGAAGTTGACAAAATTCGTTCGCGGTCGCTTCTCGATATGGCGCTAAAGAACCGCCCTGGCGACAAGGCTGCCGACATTGTCTATGTCACCCCCGACGACTCAATCCACTCGCTCAGCAACCGCACTGCCACATACACAATTTTGTTCTTCAACGACCCCGACTGCGACGATTGCGCTCTCGTGAAGAAGCAGATTGCCCAAAACGAACTTCTTTGCAACCTAGTGGCTAATGGCAGCCTCGAAATCATAGGCATCTACCCCTTCGGCGACGAAGATATGTGGCGCGCCAACCAACTGCCAAGCATCATCACCAATGGTTTCGACCGCGATATGGCTATCGAAACCGACGAAACCTACTGCATTCGCCAAATCCCCACACTCTACCTCCTAAAAGGCATGACCGTGATGCTAAAAGACACAACCCTCCCCGAAATCCTCGCAAAACTCCAAAAGGCAGAATGATTCTTTTGCCATTCCTCCACCAACTGTATATATCAAAAAAAAGCATCCCAAACAGGATGCCTTTTTCATATTATATATGTTTGAAAATGTTTCTACTTGTCCATCGTGAGAAGCAGTTCTTCGTTGCTGCGAGTCTTTTCCATTTGGTCCTTGATGAACTCCATTGCTTCTACTGTGGTTCGGTCGCTCAAGAAGCCGCGAAGTATCCACATGCGGTTGATGAGCTCTGGACGGATGAGCAAATCGTCGCGGCGAGTGCTCGATGCCACGATATCCACAGCTGGGAAGATGCGCTTGTTCGAGAGTTTGCGGTCGAGCTGAAGTTCCATGTTACCGGTTCCCTTAAATTCTTCGAAGATTACTTCATCCATCTTGCTACCGGTTTCGATAAGTGCAGTAGCAATGATGGTGAGGCTACCGCCACCTTCTATGTTACGAGCTGCACCGAAGAATCGCTTTGGCTTCTGCAATGCGTTGGCATCAACACCACCCGAGAGAATCTTACCCGATGCTGGTTGATTAGTGTTATATGCACGAGCCAAGCGAGTGATTGAGTCGAGCAAAATCACCACATCGTGGCCACATTCCACCATGCGCTTTGCGCTCTCGAGCACAAGTCCTGCTATCTTAACGTGGCGCTCGGCTGGTTCGTCGAATGTAGATGCTATCACATCGGCACGCACGCTGCGGCGCATATCCGTAACTTCTTCAGGACGCTCATCTATAAGCAGGATTATCAGGTGAGTGTCGGGGTGATTTTCAGCAATGGCATTAGCTATATCCTTCAAGAGAATTGTCTTACCTGTTTTAGGAGGTGCCACGATAAGACCGCGCTGACCTTTACCTATAGGCGAGAACATATCTACCACGCGGGTAGAGATATTAGGATTCCTCTTGCTCACAAGGTCGAATTTCTCATCTGGGAATAGCGGAGTGAGGTGTTCAAATGGCACACGGTCGCGAGCCAACTCTGGCGAGGTGCCGTTGATGGTATCAACTCCACATAGTGGGAAATATTTTTCGCCTTCGCGTGGCGGACGTATGTTGCCCTCCACTATATCACCCGTTTTGAGGCTATATTGCTTGATTTGAGCTTGCGACACATACACATCATCGGGCGAAGTAAGATAGTTGTAATCCGACGAGCGAAGGAAGCCATAGCCATCTGGCATCACTTCGAGCAAACCTTTGCCCTTGAGTATTCCTTCGAAATTATATGGATTTTCGATATATGGATTTTCTTGCAGATCTTGCTGCAACTGCTGCTTTTGCTTTTTCTGCTTTTTTTGTTTTTTCTGCTTTGGTTCTTTCTCCGCCTTTGGTTCCTCAAGTATAATTGGAGATTTTGCTGCCTCTTCAGCTG
The DNA here is from genome assembly GCA_945612775.1 of uncultured bacterium. Lineage (GTDB taxonomy): Bacteria > Bacteroidota > Bacteroidia > Bacteroidales > Muribaculaceae > SFTJ01. Next base: position 29,690 of record CALZAF010000007.1, read on the forward strand.
CCCGCTTGGCGGCTACTTCGCGTTCTTGCTGCGAACGTGGGTGGAAACTTACTGCAGTGGTAGGGAAAAATTCGTTCAATAAGTTTGCTCCCTTGTCCTGCTGACCTTTTGGAGTGAACACGCGTGGAGTGAATGTGGTCATCTCCATCTCGCCATTATCGCTGCTGTTGTCTTGTGGTTCTGGCATTGGTTCTGGCTCTTGTGGCATCTCTGGCAGTTCTTGCACAGGTGCTGGCTGAGGCTCCTCGGCAGGCATTGGTGCTGATGTCACTGGCTGCTCATCTACTTTAACTTCGGCAGGAGTCTGTTCTGCAATAGGCTCAGCATCTACATCTACTTTCGTCTCTGACACGCGGGTACGTTTGCGAGTTTTTTTCTCTGCAGGTGCTTCTGTTGGTTTTGCCGATTCCTCCTTGGCAGCCTTTTTCGTCTTGGCTGTCGCAGCTTTTGTTTCAGTCTTCTTCGAAGCCTTCTTGGCTGCTGGCTTCTTTTCATCGGCAGCCTCTTTATTCTTTTCGGTCTTTTTCTTAGTAGTCTTTTTCTCCTTTGCGTCGCCGGCTTTCGACTTCGAGGCCATTTCAGCCTGATGGTCGATTATAGCATACGCAAGGGTCTCTAACTCTTCAGTTTCTGATTTCTTAATGCCCAGGCCTTTTGCAATTGCTCGCAATTCTGCCTCTGGCATTGCATCTAATTCTTTTAAAGTGTACATATAGATATTTTAGTGGAGTTGTTCCATATCGATGTGCGCAGTGAAGTTTAGGTTCGCTGTCTAAATTCGTCGCACAACAATGCAAAAACAAATTTTGTTTGTGATTTCTAAAATGTAGTTGTAAGTATTTTATACGGAAGCGGCACTTATCTCGGCTGCAATTCCTCGATTTATTCGCTTTAGTGCCTTTTGTCTTTGAAATTTTGTGCAAATATACGAATTTTTTCTTTTTCAACAATCTTTTGATGAAAAAGTTTAACATAATGCACAGTTTTTATAATTTTGCGGATACTTTTTATATAAATCTTTCAAAAAATCATGATACAATTTCAATGCGACTATAACGAGGGAGCGCATCCCGCTATAATGCAGCGACTTATCGAGTCGAATATGGAGCAAACTGTGGGCTATGGCGAAGACCACTATTGCGCCGAGGCACGCCAAGCTATTATCGACGCCATTAAATGCCCCGAGGCTTCGGTCCACTTCTTGGTGGGTGGCACTCAGGCTAATACCACCGTCATTGCTTCGCTGCTGCGCCCTTATCAGGGTGTAATCTGCGCCGACACTGGGCACATCAATGTGCATGAAACTGGAGCCATTGAGCACACCGGGCATAAGGTGTTGGCTCTGCCCAACCGCTACGGACTAATCTCCGCGCAGCAGATTGAGCAGACCATTCTCGACCACATTAACGAGGATGGACCAGAGCACATGGTGCAACCGGGCATGGTGTATCTCTCTTTCCCTACCGAGATTGGCACCATCTACACCAAGCAACAGCTTGCCGACATATATGCCACCTGCCAGCGCCACCACATACCTCTATTTATCGATGGTGCGCGCCTGGGCTACGGCTTGGCGTCGCCTGCTTGCGACATTACCATTGCCGACCTGCCCCACCTCTGCGATGTGTTCTACATCGGTGGCACCAAGGTGGGCGCACTCTTTGGCGAAGCCGTGGTGTTCACCAATTCGCACTACGATGTGCGCAATTTCCGCTATCACATCAAGCAGCAGGGCGGCATGCTTGCCAAGGGGCGTCTTTTGGGTCTGCAATTCTTGACTCTGTTCTCTAACAACCTGTATTTCGAAATATCGCAGCACGCCGTAGCGCAAGCCATGCGCATTCGCGAGGCATTTGCAAAGCGCGGCATCGAGTTCCTTGTCGATAGCCCCACCAATCAGCAATTCCCTATTCTCACCGATAAGCAGATTGAGGTGCTAAGCCGTCAATTCTTGTTCTCCATATGGACCCGCATCGATACTCATCGCACTGCAGTGCGATTCTGCACCAGTTGGGGCACTTGCGTCGAGGCAGTAGATCAACTCGTGGCAGCAATCGAGAATTTGTAGATTTCGCAAAACAGCGATACACATAGAGGAGCAACTGAGACAGGCATCTCAAGTTGCTCCTCTAATGTTATATCACAGTGCAGACTTATTTCCACACCTTAAACCGGCGAGCGCAAGCACGGCGTGCTGCCAGATGGCATGCCTCGGCTTCCTCATCGGTAAGCACCTGCGACGAGCCTTTCAATCGGCTCAAATTGCCCTCAACGCTGGTGCGGAACACTGGGGCAATCAGCGCCTGAAACCATGTGCAGGCAGCAGTATAGCGCCCCATCTTATAATTGAGGTGATATCCGTCGCGAGTGAAGTCGCGGGCATCTTGCATAGCAGCTCGCAGGTTCTGAATGGCTGTGCCCGTAGGAATCACCACATCGATGGGCGTTTCTTCCATCAGGCGCTCATTACATGCCATAATATCCTTATACATAGCTAATTGATTCTGCTCATAATTAGGATATTCGGGGTGGTTAGAATTAGTGCTATAAGCCCACGTCTGCTGCCAAGCTATCGTAGCGCCGGCATTGCGACAGTTGAAGCGCAAAATCTCAATCAGGCGGTCGAGCCATGGCTGATACGACTCATAGAGCCCCGACACACCCGATGCCTGTTGCACCACAAGGATATCCCATTTCTCGTCGAGAAGTCCGTCGAGCAAGGTGGCATTTTTGCTTACCGTGGTCCAGTTGTTTCCCACCGATTTGGTGTAAACATACGACGGACTATTGCTCTCGTATTCTTTTACTTGACGCTCAAGTGTGCAACCACCTATATACAGGCGGCCAAGCACCACATTCTTTATGCCGGCTGCCTGAAGCACAAATGGCAGATACATCATCCCATCGTCGGTAAAGCTATTGCCTACGCCCAAAATTCTTAGTGTATCGGGCTCTTGAGGCAATGGATAATTAGGCACTCCGTGAGCAGCGTTTACGTTTATAGTCGCCATTGCCATCATCACAATGGCTATCAAAATCTTTTTCATCGCTTAGTTTATGCTGTTTTGATACTACTATTGTTGCAAATAATTGATTATTACATAATTGTTATCGTTCTTAGCTACGCGATAGGCGTCGGCAGCGCGGCAACCGAGCACCCACACTATGGTGCCATCCACTTCGAGCAACCACACCGAGCGCTTTTCGTTCTCGCTCATCTTCAGATCCACAAACAGGTCGCTAAGCAACTTTGTGCCCTTCATTCCGAATGGGCGCATGCGGTCGCCCTTCCGCCAGTGGCGCAAAATCACACTTTCTGCTTGCATCACATCAATGTTCAATGCTATGCTCATTGCGCCGTCAACTTCGCCGGGTGTAAAAGGCGTGTCCACTCTCTCCACTTCCATTATTCCGGCAAAAGTGCTGGCATCCCTTAAATCCACCACTATTTCTTCGTCAGATACCGCCTCTCCGGGGCTTATAATCAGGCACTCGCGCTCCACACTAAGCTCGTATAGGTTCGAGTAGAAGCGTTTCCCGCTATGGCACAATGCACTCCACACTTCGGCAGATTGCCAACTGTTAAATCCGTAATCCTTGAGTATTTCGAAAAGCATCGTCTCAGCCTCACGCATCGCAAGAAGCGGCTCATAACGCACTTCCACCACGCCACCGCCTTGGCTTTGGCATATCTCTTGCTTCTTAGCTTCTACAAACTCGGAATAGAGTCGAGCCGAACTGCGCATGCTGCGAAGTGTGCGCAGCAATCCCGTTTGCGATTCGGGCAGAAGCGTCCACGTCATGGGCACAAGCACATTTCGCACCTTGTTCCGCTTAAAATCGTTGTCTAAGTTAGTGCTATCGGTAACATATTTGCGTCCGCACTTACCAAGATATTCTTCTATGTCATAGCGACTTACATCGAGCATAGGACGCACCACATCGCCATTTCGAGGTTTGATGGCAGCGAGGCCTTGTATGCCGCTTCCGCGCGCTGCATTCAGGAAAAATGTCTCTATGGCATCGTCGTTATGATGTGCCACAGCCACCGCTTGAGCATTATATTCGTGCTTGAGCTTATCGAACCACGCATAACGCAATTCGCGGCAAGCCATCTCGGTAGAGACCTTATGCTGAACCTTATATGCCTCCACATCGAAGTGCTCCACCTCGAGTTTCAAACCGAGTTCTGCCGCCAACTGGCGCACAAAACGCTCGTCGCGGTCACTTTCCTTGCCGCGAAGATGAAAATTACAGTGCGCCACCACACATTCGTAGCGCAACTTATGCAGCACCGTGAGCATCGCTACCGAATCGGCGCCTCCACTCACAGCAGCTATTATAGGGGCAAAATGACCTATTTTGCACTCCTTATCGATAAATAAACTTACCTTTTCCTCAAATTCAAGTATTTCCATATAGCAAATTTACTAAACTATTTAGAATTTTTCGTAAATTTGTAACCGTAATAATACAATACACCTGTAATGATAGAAAAAATTCAGGCTCTAAAGGAGCAAATCGAAGCATTATCGGCTTCTAACGCCGAAGAGTTGGAGGCCCTAAGAATAAAATATCTTAGCAAAAAAGGCGAAATAACAGCCCTTTTCAATGATTTCCGCAACGTACCCAACGAGCAGAAGCGCGAAATAGGTCAGAAACTTAACGAGTTGAAAACTCTTGCCACCGACAAGATTAACGCCATCAGAGAGGCATTCAACGCCAATGCAGTAGCCGATGTAGATATCGACCTCACCCGCACCAGCGCACCTCAGGAGATTGGCACTCGCCACCCTATTTCTCTCGTCCGGAAGGAGATTATCGACATCTTCTCGCGCTTGGGATTCACCATTGCCGAAGGTCCTGAAGTGGAGGACGACTGGCACGTGTTCTCATCGCTTAACTTTGCCGACGACCACCCTGCCCGCGATATGCAGGACACATTCTTCATTCAGCGCAACCCTGCCGATGTGCTGCTGCGCACCCACACTTCTTCGGTGCAAAGCCGCATTATGGAGCACACTCAACCTCCTATCCGAATCATCTGCCCGGGACGTGTTTACCGCAACGAGGCTATCTCGGCTCGCGCTCACTGCTTCTTCCACCAAGTAGAAGCACTCTATGTGGATAAGAACGTGACCTTTGCCGACCTCAAGCAAGTGCTTCTATATTTCGCACAAGAAATGTTCGGTCCAGAGACCAAAATCCGTCTCCGCCCATCATACTTCCCATTCACTGAGCCATCGGCTGAAATGGACATCTCGTGCGACCTCTGCGGCGGCAAGGGATGCGCATTCTGCAAGGGCACTGGCTGGGTAGAAATCCTCGGCTGCGGCATGGTAGATCCTAACGTGCTCGAAGCTTGCGGCATCGACAGCAAGGTTTACTCGGGATTCGCCCTCGGTATGGGTATCGAACGTATTACCAACTTGAAATATCGTGTTAAAGACCTTCGAATGTTCTCTGAGAACGATGTTCGCTTCTTAGAAGAATTTAAGTCGGCTCATTAACCCTCAAGAAAATATCTTAAAAGGCACTAATTCTCACACGCTGAGAATTGTGCCTTTTCTGCTAAAATCTCCCCAGGCATCTATTTCTATGACTATCAAGCAACGCTATCAAGGCATCATCGATTGGTTTCAGACCAATATGCCAACCGCACAGACCGAACTTCACTACAATTCGCCCTACCAGCTGCTGGTGGCTGTGATTCTTTCGGCTCAATGCACCGACAAGCGCATCAATATGGTTACGCCTGCCCTTTTCGAGGCGTTCCCTACGCCTGAACACTTGGCGAAATCGAGTGTCGAGGAGATTTATTCCTATATCAAGAGCGTTTCTTACCCCAACAATAAGGCTAAAAACCTATTTGGAATGGCTAATATGCTCGTTGATGTATTTGGCGGCGTTGTTCCCGACACTATGGACGAGCTCATAAAGCTCCCCGGCGTAGGACGCAAAACTGCCAACGTAATTCTATCCGTGGTGTTCGACCAAGCTGCAATGGCTGTCGATACCCATGTGTTTCGCGTGTCGGAGCGCATAGGGCTCACCACCGGAAGCAAAAGTCCGCTGCAAACCGAGCAGACGCTTATGAAGAATCTGCCCAGCGAAGTGGTGGCTCGTGCTCACCATTGGCTTATACTCCATGGCCGATACACCTGCACAGCTCGTCGGCCAAACTGCCTGGAGTGCGGCATCACGCAATATTGCCGATATTACCAAAAAGCGGCAAAAACCTCTGAAAAAAAGTAAATGTTATCCGTTTCACCCCCCAATAAAGCATCTCACTAACATATATGCAGACCACATTTCTTCTCATAGTGGAAATCATAGGCACTCTCGCATTTGCAATTTCGGGAATCCGATTGGCTGCCGTTAAAAATTTCGACTGGTTCGGGGCTTTCATCGTGGGCTTAGTCACTGCCATCGGCGGCGGTACGCTTCGCGACCTTATGCTCGGCGCCACTCCATTCTGGATGCTCAGCAGTTGGTATATGACAGTCACAGCACTCGCTCTATTCATCGTGATAGTGCTCAAGCGATACCTTGTGCGACTTAACGGCACGTTCTTCATTTTCGACACCATCGGGCTCGGACTATTTGTGGTGATAGGCATGTCGAAGACGCTCGAATTTGGATTCTCGCCTTGGGTGGGCATCATCATGGGCACCATCACTGGCGCTTTTGGCGGCGTGATTCGCGATATTCTCATCAACGAGATGCCGCTCGTGTTCCGCAAGGACATCTACGCATCGGCTTGCATTGTGGGTGGAGCCACCTATTGGCTTTGCGCCGAATGTGGATTCTCGCCCGAGGTGCAGCAGTCGGCTTGCGCTGTGGTGACAATAGCAATCCGATTCCTCGCCGTGCGATTTAATTGGGCTTTGCCAAGCCTCAACAATTGGACCGACGATAAAGTGAATTAATTAACCTCTACCATACACACCGATATGAAAATGGAAAAACAAGAAATTCGCATCACAATGGTGCAACTCATCAAATATGGCATTGTGGGCGTGAGCAACTCGCTCATTACTCTCGCAGTGATATTTGTGTTCAATAGCCTACTCAATTTCAGCCTACTCATCGCCGACGTGCTGGGATATGTGGCTGGCGTTATAAATAGTTTTATTTGGAACAAGCAATGGGTATTCAAGACTCACGACACCAAATTGGCTAAAGAGATGGGGCTCTTCGTAACGGGATTCCTCATCTGCTTTGCGTTACAATTCATCACGCTGCTCATCATCACCAAGCCCACTATCGCCATAGCTGAAGCATCGCTCGGCAGCGATTTCGCTGTAATCGGCATGGACGCCAAAGAAATTGGCGAATATGCCGCCGTAATCATCGGCATGGTGGTTTACACTCTCAGCAACTATATCTTCAACCGATTCGTAACCTTCAAAAAGGCTAAGATTGTCTAATCCAAGCATAGGCTGAAGGCTGGAACAATATCTCCAAACGCAAAAAAATGAGACTGAATAGCATCACAGCTTGTTCAGTCTCAAAAAATATTTGTAGGCCTCGGACAAATGGTCAGCAAGAGGTTGTCCAATCTTCTCCCTTGCTTGCAATGACATGGGATTGGCACTCCCAATACTTGCAAAAGCAACTTGGGGTATTAGGCTCCCCCACTTGCAAAAGATTGGACAATGGGCAAGCCCAACAGGGAAAGAAAAAATAAATAACGAGGAGCCGTAATGTACAAT
>CALZAF010000008.1 GCA_945612775.1 uncultured bacterium
TGAAGGTGATTGATTATATTGAGGATTTCTTGAAGCGTCATGGCATGAGTTCGGCTAAGGAACTCATAGGCGCTATGCTGCGATAAATGATGTAATTTGCTGTGTTAAAAGCGTTTGGCGCACACAGTGTGCGAGCTGCTTGGCGCAGGTATAAGCAAAATAATAAAGGAGTGGAAATCATTTCCACTCCTTTACTTATAATGGTAGGGTATAAAGCCTTATTATTCAGCGTCGTAACCGTTGATGCTGTTAAGGATTTCAATCATGTTGATAGCCGACTTGGTGATAGGAGTACCAGGGCCATAGATGGCAGCTACGCCAGCCTTGTAGAGGAAGTCGTAGTCTTGAGCTGGGATAACACCACCGGCAATCACAACGATGTCTTCACGGCCAAGTTTCTTCAATTCTTCGATAACTTGAGGAATCAAAGTCTTGTGACCTGCTGCAAGTGAAGAAACGCCGAGGATGTGAACGTCGTTTTCAACTGCTTGGCGAGCAGATTCTTCTGGAGTTTGGAACAATGGACCCATGTCCACGTCGTAACCGCAGTCGGCATAACCTGTAGCAACCACCTTGGCTCCACGGTCGTGACCGTCTTGGCCCATCTTGGCAATCATGATACGAGGTTGACGACCTTCTCTCTTGGCGAATTCGGCAACCATTGCTTTGGCCTTTTCGAATTCTGGATCGTTGTTAGTTTCTGATGAGTACACGCCTGAAATAGTTCTAATTACTGCTTTGTAACGGCCTACGACAGCTTCGCAGGCATCTGAAATTTCACCCAAAGTAGCACGAAGGCCAGCAGCCTTAACTGCAAGGTCGAGTAAGTTGCCTTCACCTGTCTTAACGCATTCGGTAATTGCTTCGAGTGCTTCCTTAACCTTAGCTTCGTCGCGGTTCTTCTTGAGTTCTTCAAGACGAGCAACCTGAGAAAGACGAACTTCGGTATTGTCGATTTCGAGGATATCGATAGCCTCTTCCTTAGGCAGACGATACTTGTTGATACCCACGATAGTTTGGTTCTTAGAGTCGATGCGAGCTTGTGTGCGAGCAGCGGCTTCCTCGATGCGCATCTTAGGCACTCCAGTTTCGATAGCCTTGGCCATACCGCCAAGCGATTCGATTTCTTGGATGTGTTCCCATGCCTTGTGAGCGATTTCGTTGGTAAGGGCTTCTACATAGTAAGAACCGCCCCATGGGTCAACTTCGCGGCAGATTTCGGTTTCCTGCTGAATGTAAATCTGAGTGTTACGAGCGATACGGGCAGAGAAGTCGGTAGGAAGAGCGATTGCTTCGTCGAGCGCATTGGTGTGAAGCGATTGAGTGTGACCAAGTGTAGCACCCATAGCTTCGATACAAGTACGACCTACGTTGTTGTAAGGGTCTTGCTCGGTAAGCGACCAACCTGAAGTCTGCGAGTGAGTACGCAAAGCCATCGACTTAGGATTTTGAGCGCCGAAGCTCTTAACAATCTTAGCCCAAAGCAAGCGAGCAGCACGCATCTTGGCAATTTCCATGAAGAAGTTCATGCCGATAGCCCAGAAGAACGATAGGCGAGGAGCGAATGTATCGACATTCATACCTGCATTGATACCTGCGCGAAGGTATTCAAGACCGTCGGCAAGAGTATAAGCAAGTTCGATGTCGGCAGTTGCGCCAGCTTCTTGCATGTGGTAGCCCGAGATAGAGATGCTGTTGAACTTAGGCATATTTTGCGAAGTGTATTCGAAGATGTCGGCGATAATCTTCATCGAGAACTTAGGAGGATAGATGTAGGTGTTGCGCACCATGAATTCCTTCAAGATATCGTTTTGGATAGTACCTGCCATTTCTTCGAGCTTAGCACCTTGTTCGAGACCTGCGTTGATGTAGAATGCAAGCACAGGAAGAACGGCGCCGTTCATTGTCATAGAAACTGACATCTTATTCAATGGAATACCTTCGAAAAGCACCTTCATGTCTTCGAGAGAGCAGATAGATACACCTGCTTTACCCACGTCGCCCACTACGCGAGGGTGGTTAGCGTCGTAACCGCGGTGGGTAGGAAGGTCGAATGCAACCGACAGACCCTTTTGGCCCGAAGCCAAGTTGCGGCGATAGAATGCGTTAGATTCGGCGGCTGTAGAGAATCCTGCGTATTGGCGGATAGTCCAAGGGCGCAAAGGATACATAGCGCTATACGGGCCTCTCAAGAATGGTGGAATACCCGATACGAAGTCGAGGTGTTCGAGTCCTTCGAGGTCGTCTTTTGTATAAATCGACTTAACAGGGATAAGCTCTGGGGTTATCCAGTTTTCGCCTTCAGCAATCGGCTTATGTTCAACATTAAAAGCTTCGGTTGCTATATCTATATTTTTAAAATTTGGTCTCATGTGTCAAAATTACTTTAATAGTTTTGCATTAAAAGCTTTTAGTGTTTCAAGAACATTGCTGCGAACATGGATGAAGTTTTCGATACCAGCAGCTTGAAGAGCCTCGGTGCAAGCTGGGTTACCAGCTACTACAAATTCAGCGCGGCCGTTTAGGTAGCTGAAAGCTTCAGGAGCGAGGGTTTCGTATTCGTCGTCGCTTGAGCAGATTACCACCACTTGGGCGTCTTTTGCCAAAGCTGCGTCAACACCCTGTTGAACAGTTTCGAAACCAAGATTATCGATAATCTCGTAACCGGCGCAAGCAAAGAAGTTAGAAGAGAATTGGCTGCGAGCCAAGCGCATTGCAAGGTTGCCAATGGTGAGCATAAACACCTTTGGACGCTTGCCGCTACGTTCGGTTGCAAGGCGAAGTTCTTCGAAGTCGCTTGCTGCGCGGCGGCGATTGAGTGCGTTTTCGCCATCTTCACATCCACATCCGCAAGTTTTGCCTTCGGTTACTATCTTGCTTGCTGCAGTTTCGTTGAAGTTAGGGAATTGGTTAGTGCCAAGGAGTTGTTCTTTGCGACGAGCCACGTCGGTGTGACGCTTTTCGGCTGTAGCATTCACGTCCTTTTGAACTGCACCTTCCTCGAGAAGAGCATTAAATCCGCCCTTGTCTTCGCAGTCGAGGAATAGCTTCCATGCTTGTTCGGCAATCGATACTGTAAGGGTTTCTACGTAGTAAGATCCGCCGGCTGGGTCAACCACCTTGTTGAGGTGACTTTCTTCCATGAGAAGGAGTTGCTGGTTGCGAGCCAAGTGCTTAGAGAATTCGTCAGGTTGCTTATATTGCTTATCGAATGGAACCACTGTGATAGAGTCAACGCCTGCAAGAGCAGCCGACATAGCTTCGGTTTGAGAACGAAGCAAGTTGACATGAGCGTCGAAGATAGTTTGGTTGAATTCCGAAGTGATAGCGTGAACAGCAATCTTGCAAGAGCACTTGCATTCTGGCGCATATTGCTTAACGATTTGTGCCCAAAGCATGCGAGCAGCGCGGAATTTGGCAAGTTCCATGAAGTAGTTGGTTGAGATACCCATGTTGAACTTGATGCGCTTAGCGGCGTCGTCGGCAGAGATGCCAGCGTCGGTGAGAATGTTCATCCATTCAGCACCCCAAGCAAGAGCATAGCCGAGTTCTTGGTAGATGTAAGCACCTGCATTGCAGAGAAGGTTGGAATCTACGGTAAATAAGCGAAGGTTAGGCATTTCCTTAGCAGCTTCGAAGAGCTCTACAGCCAAATCGTTGATGTTCTTAGGGAATGGCTTGCCATGCTTAAGCTGACGCTTGAATGGGTCGAATTCGATAGCGCCCTTAATGGCGTCGAGTGCGTCGTAGTCCTTCAGGTAGTCGGCAAGAGCTTTTGCTGTTGCCACAGCCTTGTTAGGACAGCCGCGGAAGTTGATTTCTACCTTTGTAATGTCGATGTCGTGTAGCAAGGTGGCAATTACTTCTGTTGTAGCATCTATTTCCATGATGTAACCGATAGAAGTAACGCCTTTCTCAAGAAGGTCGAGCGCTTCGGCATTAGCAGCCTTAGCGTCTTCTACAACGACGTCTTCACGAATGTACCAATTGTTGTCGGTACGAGTGCCTCTCACGTAAGGGTATTCTCCTGGAAGAGAATCGGTTGTTTTGAAGTCCTTAATGTCTTCAGCGCGATACATAGGCTGAACATTGAAGCCTTCGTTTGTTCGCCAAACGAGCTTCTTGTTGAAGTCGGCGCCCTTTAGGTCGGCAGTAACTTTGTCGATCCATTCCTGTTTGGTGTTGGGTGCAAATTGGTCAAACAATTTTTCTTTGTTTTGTGCCATAATTTGTTTTAAAATATATAGTAACTTAAGTTATTGTAGTCCATTGAATAAGTTTATGTAAACAAGTATTATTCAATAGTGTTTGCTGTCGTAATAAATGGTATTTTGCGGCATAAAATGGCCTATATAAAACCAACTACAAATTTAGTCAATTATTTTAGAATAAAGCCAATTTGAGCGCGATAATTATGCCCGAAAAGTGTGGAAAATGCCTAATATGGTATAAATTAAGTTAAACAATGCTTGTTGCGGGTAGTTGCGAGATATGCTAATATGGAGCGGTGTTGGGCGGTAGAAGAGGCATAATAGTAAAATAGGCGAGGAATACTTTCCCCGCCTAATATGGTTTATTGAAGATTATTCAATATTATTCGCCTGCGATAGCAGCTACACCTGGAAGAACCTTTCCTTCGATAGCTTCGAGCATAGCGCCGCCGCCTGTAGATACGTAAGATACCTTGTCGGCAAGACCGAACTTATTGACTGCAGCAACAGAGTCGCCACCACCTACAAGTGAGTAAGCACCGTTTTCTTGAGTAGCTTGAGCCACATACTTAGCGATTTCGCCAGTACCGTGTGCGAAGTTTTCGAATTCGAATACGCCTACAGGGCCGTTCCAGAGGATAGTCTTTGAGTCGAGGATGATCTTCTTCCAGATTGCGAGAGATTCTTCTGAAGCGTCCATGCCTTCCCATCCGTCAGGAATGTTGTAGATGTCTACAGTTTGACGGTTAGCATCGTTAGAGAATGCGTCAGCAGCAACTGTAGCAACCGAAAGGCTTAGGTTTACACCTTTTTCCTTAGCTGCTGCAATTACGTTGAGTGCTTCTGGCATCAATTCGTCTTCGTGAAGTGAAAGACCAATCTTACCGCCTTGAGCCTTGATGAAAGTATAGCCCATACCACCACCGATAATCAAGTTGTCCACCTTGTCGAGAAGGTTCTTGATAACAGCGAGCTTAGAGCTTACCTTTGAACCACCGATGATAGCGGTGAATGGGTGTTGAGCGTTCTTAAGCACATTGTCGATAGCAGTAACTTCTTTTTGCATCAAGTAGCCAAGCATCTTGTTGTCGGCATCGAAGTAGTCGGCGATAACAGCAGTAGATGCGTGCTTGCGGTGTGCAGTACCGAATGCGTCGTTAACGTAGCAGTCAGCGTAGCTTGCAAGAGTCTTAGCAAATTCCTTTTGACGGCCCTTCATAGCCTTCTTTGCTTCGTCGTAAGCAGGATCGTCCTTCTTTACGTCGGTTGGCTTGCCTTCTTCTTCTGGATAGAAGCGGAGGTTTTCGAGAAGGAGCACTTCGCCTGGCTTAAGAGCAGCGGCAGCATCAGCAGCCTTTGCGCAGTCAGGAGCGAAAGTTACAGGAGCGTTGAGCGCTGCAGCAACAGCGTCCTTGATTTGGCCAAGAGAGAGCTTAGGGTTAACTTTACCTTTTGGTTTACCCATGTGCGACATAACGATAAGAGCACCGCCGTCAGCCAAGATTTTCTTTAGGGTAGGGAGCGCACCGCGAATACGGGTATCGTCGGTGATGTTGCCGTTTTCGTCCAATGGTACATTGAAGTCAACGCGTACGATTGCCTTTTTGCCGGCAAACTTGTAATTATCGATGTTTTGCATAATAAATTATATAATAAAATATTGTTATAGTATTCTAAATTGCAAAAATAGCAAAAGATTTTGAATTGCGGTTAAAAAATCTCGTTAAGTATTTATTTTAGTTATATGATGCCGTGTTCGCTAAGCAGTTGCTCCATCTGCTGCTGCAGTTCGGCAGCTTTGGTAGCAGCCACTTGTGCGAAATCATCGCCGTTTGAGGCGTGGATGATGCCTCGTGACGAATTGACGAGCAATCCGCAGTCGCCGATCATGCCGTATTTTGCCACTTCGCTTAGGCTTCCGCCCTGAGCACCAACGCCTGGCACGAGAAGGAAGTGGTTAGGTGCGATGCGGCGAATGTCGGCAAACATGCTGCCCTGTGTTGCGCCCACCACATACATCATCTGCTGCTCGTCGGCCCATTGCATTGATTTGCGAAGCACATTTTCAAATAGAGGTGTGCCGTTTTCGTCGCGAATGAGCTGGAAGTCGTGTGAGCCCTTGTTAGATGTCAATCCGAGGAGAATCACCCATTTGTCGTCGTAGCCAAGGAATGGGGTAACGCTGTCTTCGCCCATATAAGGAGCCACAGTCACAGCGTCAACGCCGAGTGTCTCGAAGAAGCTCTTGGCATACATCTTAGAAGTGTTGCCTATGTCGCCACGCTTGGCATCGGCAATTATAAAGATGTCGGGGTAGTTGGTTTGAATATATTTCACTGTCTCCTCGAAGGCTTTATAGCCTTCCACGCCCTGCATTTCATAGAAAGCAAGGTTTGGCTTGAATGCCACTGCATATTGTGCTGTTGCATCTATTATTTGTTTGTTGAAAGCCAACAAGTCGCCGTTAAGGCTTACTGGCATCTTGCCCAAATCAGGGTCAAGTCCTACGCAGAGAAACGACTTTTTAGCTTTGATTTGCTCGATGAGTTTTTTTCGATTCATGTTGATGCTAATGTTATAGTTATTTGGGATATTAAATTTCGCTTTCTTTGAGTTTTTCGGCGTTTTCAGCCACTATCAGGTGGTCGATGCAGTCTTGGATGTCGCCATCCATAAATGCCGCAAGGTTGTATATGGTGTAGCCTATGCGGTGGTCGGTAATTCGCCCCTGTGGATAGTTGTAGGTGCGTATTTTTGCCGAACGGTCGCCGGTAGAGACGAGTGTTTTGCGGCGAGAGGCTATCTCGTCGATGTATTTTTGATGCTCTTTGTCGTAAATAAAAGTGCGAAGTCGCGACAATGCACGTTCCTTGTTTTTAGGTTGGTCGCGTGTTTCGGTACATTCTATGAGGATTTCTTCGGTAACGCCAGTGTTGGGGTTCTTCCACATATAGCGTAGGCGCACACCCGATTCCACCTTATTTACATTCTGACCGCCGGCGCCGCCACTTCGGAACGTATCCCACTTGATTTCGCCCTCGTTGATTTCCACATCGAATGGCTCAGCCTCGGGAAGCACAGCAACCGATGCTGCCGATGTGTGGACTCGCCCCTGAGTTTCGGTAGCAGGCACGCGCTGCACGCGGTGCACCCCCGACTCGTATTTCAGCGTGCCATACACGTTGTCGCCGGTTACGCTGCACACTATTTCCTTAAAGCCGCCTGCGCTGCCTTCGCTTGCGCTCGACACCTCGAGCTTCCACCCCTTAGTCTCGCAATATTTAGAGTACATTCGAAATAAGTCGCCGGCAAATAGGGCAGCTTCGTCGCCACCAGTGCCTCCGCGTATTTCTAACACGGCATTTCGGGCATCTTCGGGGTCTTGCGGAATAAGCAGGAATTTGATTTCTTCTTCGATTTGAGGTATTGCCGCAGTGTTGGCTTCGAGCTCTTCTTTGGCAAGTTCTCGCATATCTTCATCAGTCTCGGTCTCTAAAATCTCTTTTGCGTCGTCGATGCCTTTAAGCATCTGGCGGTATCTGTTGGCTGCATTCAGCAGTTCTTCGAGGTCTTTGTATTCTTTGCTCAACTTGGCATAGCGCTTCATGTCGGAGATGACAGCAGGGTCGGTAATCAGAGTACCGATTTCTTCGAAGCGGGCATCAAGGCCTTCAAGCCTTTGCAATAATGGGGTTTCTGCCATAAAATAGTGCTTGTTGGTATATTATAGTTATGTATAGGCAAAATTACAAATTTTTTGGTGAATAATATATAGGTTTGAGCAATTATATATAAAAATGTGTGGGATTAATCGCGTCATGGTGTGCCAATCGCGGGGCGGAAAAACGGCCAGCTGAAGCGACATTATATAAAAAGGCATAAAAACTGCTATAAGTAAGAGCAAATATTTTGAAAACATTATGATGATAGGAAAAATTTGGATTATCTTTGTAACTAAAATTACTCAAATTAAAACTGAAAAGCATTATGGACAAGAAGCTGACCAAAGTTTTGGTATTAGGCTCAGGTGCGCTAAAGATAGGTCAAGCAGGCGAATTTGACTATTCGGGTTCGCAAGCCCTAAAGGCGCTTCGAGAAGAGGGCATTCGCTCCGTTTTAGTTAATCCTAACATCGCAACTATTCAAACCTCGGAAGGTATAGCCGATAAGGTTTACTTTTTGCCGGTAAATACTCATTTCGTTACCGAAATCATCAAGAAAGAACGTCCCGACGGCATTTTGCTTGCTTTCGGCGGACAGACTGCCTTGAATTGTGGTACAGAACTGCATCAGAAGGGTATTCTTGAAGAATACGGAGTGAAGGTTCTCGGTACATCGGTAGAAGTGATAATGGATACCGAAGACCGAGACCGTTTTGTGAAGCGACTCAATGAAATAGGCCTAAAATCACCAGTAAGCCAAGCTGTAGAAACTATGGAAGATGCTCTGGCAGCAGCCCGACGCATCAATTATCCTGTGATGATTCGCTCGGCATACGCTTTGGGTGGTTTGGGTTCGGGTATTTGTCCCGACGAAGACTCGTTTGTGAAACTTGCCGAAAGTGCATTTACTTTCTCTCCTCAGATTCTTGTAGAAGAGTCGTTGAAGGGATGGAAGGAAATAGAATTTGAGGTGATTCGCGATGCCAACGACCACTGCTTCACAGTGGCAAGCATGGAGAACTTCGACCCACTGGGCATTCACACTGGTGAATCAATAGTGGTGGCTCCTACATGCTCATTGACCGACGAACAAGTGAAGATGCTTCAAGAACTTAGCGTGAAGGCAGTTCGCCACTTGGGCATCGTTGGCGAATGTAACATTCAGTATGCATTCAATGCCGAGACCAACGACTATCGCATCATTGAGGTAAATGCTCGTTTGAGCCGCAGCTCGGCTTTGGCTTCTAAAGCCACTGGTTATCCATTGGCTTTCGTGGCTGCAAAGATTGCTCTTGGCTACACCCTCGACCAGATAGGCGAAATGGGTACTCCAAATTCGGCATACGTTGCTCCACAACTTGATTATTTGATTTGCAAGATTCCACGCTGGGACTTGACCAAGTTTGCTGGCGTTAGTCGCCGCATCGGGTCGAGCATGAAGTCGGTGGGCGAGATTATGTCAATAGGCCGCACTTTCGAAGAAATCATTCAGAAAGGTCTTCGCATGATAGGTCAGGGCATGCACGGATTTGTGGGCAATGACCATTTGACATTCGAGAACCTTGATGATGAACTCGCTAACCCTACCGATTTGCGCACATTTGCCATCGCTCAAGCTCTCGAAGAAGGTTACTCGATCGACCGCATCTATGAATTGACTAAGATTGACCGCTGGTTCTTGGGCAAATTAAAGAATATTGTGGATTATAAGCATAAGCTCTGCCAATATAATTCGCTTGAAGAGCTTCCTGCCGATGTTCTTCGAGAGGCTAAGGTGCTCGGTTTTAGCGACTTCCAGATTGCACGCTTCGTGTGCAAGCCTAAGGACACTAACATGGAGAAGGAGAACCTCGCCGTTCGTGCTTATCGTAAGAAATTGGGCATTTTGCCAGCCGTTAAGCGCATCAACACTGTGGCAAGCGAGCATCCCGACTTGACCAACTACCTATATATGACATATTCGGTAGAAGGTTATGATGTAAACTATTACAGCAACGAAAAGTCGGTGGTAGTGCTTGGTTCAGGTGCTTATCGCATCGGATCGTCGGTGGAATTCGACTGGTGCTCGGTAAATGCTATTCAGACGGCCCGCAAGCTCGGTTATAAGAGCATTATGATTAACTATAACCCGGAAACCGTATCTACCGACTATGATATGTGCGACCGCTTGTACTTCGACGAGCTTTCATTCGAACGCGTGCTCGATGTAATCGACCTTGAAATGCCAAGAGGCGTGATAGTGTCGGTGGGTGGTCAGATTCCAAACAATTTGGCAATGAAATTGCACCGTCAGAGCGTGCCCGTTCTCGGTACATCGCCGGTTTCAATCGACCGTGCAGAGAACCGCAATAAGTTCTCGGCTATGCTCGACCAACTCGGCATCGACCAACCTAAGTGGAGCGCGCTGACAAGCATGGACGACGTTAAGAAATTTGTTGACCGCGTGGGCTATCCTGTATTGGTTCGTCCATCGTACGTGCTTTCGGGTGCTGCAATGAATGTTTGCTACGACGAGGAAGAATTGAAGCGATTCTTGCAGATGGCAAGCGAAGTAAGCAAGGAATATCCTGTGGTTATTTCTCAATTTATGCAAGAAACCAAGGAAATAGAGTTTGACGCAGTAGCCGACCACGGCGAAATCGTGGAATATGCTATCAGCGAACACGTAGAATTTGCTGGCGTTCACTCTGGCGATGCCACTATGGTATTCCCTGCGCAACACATCTATTTCTCTACTGCTCGCCAGATTAAGAAGATTAGTAGGGCTATCGCTAAGGAACTTAACATTAGTGGCCCATTCAACATGCAATTTTTGGCAAAAGACCGCGAAGTGAAGGTTATAGAATGTAACTTGCGTGCTTCGCGAAGCTTCCCATTTGTGAGCAAGGTGCTCAAACGCAACTTTATTGAGACTGCTACAAAGATTATGCTCGATGCTCCTTATGTTCGCCCCGACAAGACCGCATTCGACATCGACCGAATCGGTGTAAAGGCTTCGCAATTCAGCTTCGCCCGTTTGCAGAATGCCGACCCAGTGCTTGGCGTAGATATGTCGTCAACAGGTGAAGTAGGTTGCTTGGGCGACGATTATAGCGAAGCTCTGCTCAACGCATTGATTGCAACAGGTTACCACATCCCCGAAAAGGGCATTTTGATTTCGAGCGGTGACACTCGTTCGAAAGTCGATTTGCTCGATGCAAGCGAAAAGTTGCAGAAGTCGGGTTATGCTATATATGCTACCGAGGGTACAGCTAAGTTCTTGAACGATCACGGTGTAAAGGCTACTAAGGTAAGCTGGCCTGACGAAGAATCATCGAGCGATGGCAACATACTTGAGATGATTAGCAATCACGTGTTCGACCTTATCGTTAACATTCCAAAGAACCACTCAAAGCGCGAGTTGACCAATGGTTATAGAATACGTCGTGGTGCTATCGACCACAACATTCCATTGATTACTAATGTGCGTTTGGCTAAGGCATTCATCGATGCCTTCTGTGAAATGAAGCTCGACGATATAAAGATTAAGAGCTGGCAAGAATACGACGAAAATTAATCAATATTCGTAATCAAAACGATAAGAGGCTGCAACGAATTGCGGCCTCTTACTGTATCTATGCGTCTTTTTCGCTGAGTTCGAGCCATCGGAATTCTTTCTCATCGATTATGCCCTTTAGCTCATTGTATCGCTTGGCTTTTTCTGCCATATCGTCGATTACGGCGCCACTATTGAAAAGTTCTTCGAGCGAAGCCTTTTCTTTGTTAAGTTCATCGAGTTCGGCGGTTATGGTTTCAAATTCCCGCCGTTCTTTAAACGTCATACGGTTACTGTTTCGGTTAGGCTGACGCTGCTGCACAGGTTCGTTGTGCTTGTTGTTTTCTCGCTCTTGAGCAGCAATCTGCTTGTCGTGCTCTGTCTTCCAATATCGATAGTCGGAATAGTTGCCTGGGAAATCTTTTATTACGCCGTTGCCCTCGAACACGAATATGTGGTCCACTGTGCGGTCCATAAAGAATCGGTCGTGGCTTATGATGATTATGCAGCCATTGAACTTCGATATATATTCTTCGAGCACCTCGAGGGTTACGATATCTAAATCGTTGGTCGGCTCATCGAGAATTAAGAAGTTGGGTTTGTGCATCAAGATTGACGCTAAGTGCAAACGGCGCTTTTCGCCGCCGCTGAGCTTGGCTATAAGCTTTTGCTGATCTTTTGCTGAGAATAGGAACAGATTAAGAAACTGAGCTGCGCTATATGAAGTCTTTTCGTCGAACACTATGTGCTCAGCCACCTCTTTTATTACGTCGATTACTCGTTTTGTCTCGTTGAACTTTATCCCCTCTTGGCTATAGTAACCAAACTTCACCGTTTCGCCTATTTCGAAGTAGCCACTATCAGACGCGTATTCGCCAAGCAGCAATTTGATGAACGACGACTTACCAGTGCCATTGTTGCCAATAATGCCCAATTTTTCGTAGCGGGCAAAGGTGTAATTGAAGTCATCAAGAATCTTTTTATCGCCAAAAGCCTTGCACACATTGTGAGCCACAAAGATTTTTGAGCCGATATACGATGATTTGATGTTGAGGTTCAGCTTGCTGTTGTCGAAATGCTGGTGAGCTTTGTCCTTTATGTCGTAGAAAGCATCTATTCTATATTTCGCCTTAGTGGCACGAGCTTGTGGCTGGCGACGCATCCATTCGAGCTCGGTGCGATAGAGGTTTTTTGCCTTTGCTATCTCGCTATTTTGGGCTTCGATACGCTCGGCTCGCTTTTCGAGATAGTAGTTGTATTTTCCGTTGTAGGTATAGGTGCTTTGGTTATCAATCTCGATAATCTTATTGCAGATGTTGTCGAGGAAATAACGGTCGTGAGTGACCATAAACACAGCCATCTTGCTTCGGCGCAGGTAATCCTCAAGCCACTCTATCATATCGATGTCGAGGTGGTTGGTAGGTTCGTCAAGAATCACCAGCTGCGGCTCGCTGATGAGAATCTTAGCCAACGCCACTCTCTTGATTTGACCGCCCGACAGTTGCTCGATGGGTTGATAGATGTCGGTAATTTTCAGCATCGACAAAATCTGTTTGAAGCGATCTTCATAATCCCATGCTTTGTAGTTATCCATTTCTTGAATAGCATGGGTGAGCAAATCGGTGTCGCCACCAATGAGGGCGTGCTCATAGTTGCGAAGAGCACACGACACTGGGTCATCTCCCTCAAGACAGGTGTCGATTACGCTCTTCGACGAAAAGAACGTAGGTGTCTGCTCGAGATAACCCACTCGGAGGTCGTTGTGAAACGTTATTTTGCCCGAATCGTAGTCTTCCAGACCGGCAATGATGCGTAGTAGGGTGGTTTTGCCTGATCCGTTTTTTGCTATAAGCCCCACTTTGTCGCCTTCGTTGATGCCAAAGGTCACGTCACCGAAGAGCACTCGGTCGCCATACGATTTTGTCAAAGATTCGATTTGTAGATAACTTACCATAGGATGACTAATTTTTGGTATGCAAAGATACGAAATACTCTGTTATTTTTTGCAATTGAAAATTGTGGGACTAAAAATAATGATGTAATTTTACGATATCATAATGTAATTGTTAAATAAATTAATGCTAATAAAAAGACCATGAAGAGATTGTTTCTTTCGTTGCTGGTTGCAATTTTGGCCAGCACAATAGCTTATGTAAGTGCTCGAACTGTTAAATTTGCCATACTGTCGGATATCCATGTTGTGCCTGGCAATGTTAATGACAGCATATTGCACTTAGCAGTGGCTGAAATCAATGCGAGTGATGTGGATGCTGTGGTGGTGAACGGCGACCTCAGTAATGAGGGTAGCGACCGT
Organism: uncultured bacterium; assembly: GCA_945612775.1. Classification (GTDB taxonomy): domain Bacteria; phylum Bacteroidota; class Bacteroidia; order Bacteroidales; family Muribaculaceae; genus SFTJ01. The sequence goes on from CALZAF010000008.1 coordinate 13,723, forward strand.
GAACTTGCTAATGTGAAACGCACTCTCGATGAACTTACCAAACCCACATATGTGTTGCCGGGCAACCACGAGGACACTTGGAGTCAAAGCGCTTGCAAAACTTTCAGCGACATTTGGGGACAAGACCGTTTCGTGTTTGAAATCGACGATTTGGTGGTGGCTGGAGTGAATTGCGGACCATTTATGAAGATGGGCGATGGCCACATAAAACAAGAAGATTTGCTTTGGCTCGACAAGACTCTTAGCGAACGCATTACGCCGGGTAAACGATTTGTAAGTTTCTGTCACTATCCCTTGTCGAAAGACCTCGACAATTATGAAGACTATCTTGCAGTAATCGAAAAATATCCTACCATTACACACGTCAATGGCCACTATCATTCGTGGAAAAGATATAAGGCCAACTATAAAATAGATGGCACTATGACTCGTGCTTTATATATGAACGATAAGACATTCGGCTATGCCGAAATGCACATCACTGCCGATTCGATTAAGTTCTATGAAAAAGTCCTTAATAAGCCTTTGAAGCAAAAATATGCCTATGCAATAGATTATTATCTAAAGAAAGGTTATGAGCAAGAACCATTGCCTGAGAATGTTAAGGTAGATTTAGTGTTCCGCGATAATGCTTCGATATTCACTCGCGTAGGCTTAGATGACAATAATATTTATATAGGTAATTCGCTGGGTTTTGTTAAGGCTGTAAGCAAGGCCGATGGGCGAGTGCTATGGGAATATAAGACTCAAGCAAGCCTGTTCTCTCGTCCGGCTGTTGCCGAAGGTTGTGTCGTTGTACCTACTGCCGATAAACGCCTTCTTTGGCTCGATAAATCTACCGGCAAACTTGTGAAAGAGCATAACTCTGATGCACCATATATGGCCGACGGACTGATTGCCAACGGCATACTATATCAAGGCGGAGGAAAGTCGTTTGAGGCCTGGCGTGCCGATGGCTCAAAAATGCTTTGGAAATACGACGACCTCAGCAACTATTGCCAAGCTGCTCCTGTAGTGGACGGTAAAGAGGTGTTCTTCGGTGCATGGGACACGTATTTGCGCTGTCTGAACATTAAGAATGGCAAAGAAAAGTGGCGTTGGAACAATGGTAAAAAGAATAACATGTTAGGTCCGGGTAATTGTGTGCCAGTGGTTTGCAGCGATAAGATTATTATCGTAGCACCCGATAGATACATGACTGCCATCGACCGAAAGACCGGAAAAACCATTTGGAGAAACAATAGCCATAAATTCCGCGAAAGTTTGGGCGTTTCGCAAGACGGTAAGACGGCATATGCCAAGACTATGGACGGTGAATTGGTGGCTGTAAGCACCGAAGGAACCGAATATCGCGAGCTTTGGATGGTGGATGCCGGATTGGGCTATGAGCATGCTCCATGTATAGTGCTCGAGCACAATGGCGTGGTGTATATGGGTTCGCGCCGAGGCATAATGGTGGCTGTAGATGCCAAAGCCCACAAGAAACTATGGGAATTCAAGATGGGCTCGTCGGAATTTAACGGTTGGGAGATAGATGAGAATGGCGACGTATATGCCTCGCTAATAGAAGGCGTGGTGTGGCGTGTGCATATCGACTAACGACAATATTTAGCGACGAACGCACCAACTCGCTGAGTGTAAGCTGCAGGATTGTCCTGATATGATACTGCATGAGCAGAGCCTTTGGAGATGTATATTTCCTTGGGTTCTGCTTTTGCTTCATATAGTGGATATACCATTTCGGTAGGCACATAAGTGTCGTTGCCGCCATGGATAAACATCATGGGTAATTGGCATTTTTTCACTTGTTCAAGCGATGATGCTTCGCCAAAACTCCATCCAAGGGTCAAATTGCACAGCCCACTCGTGACGTTGAGCAGCGGGAATGCCGGAAGATGATACTGATTACGCAGTTCGCCTCGAAACTCATCCCAAACAGAGGTATATCCGCAGTCTTCTACAAAGCATCTTACATTTTGGGGTAATTTGTCGCCAGAAATCATCATGGTGGTGGCACCGCCCATCGAGATGCCTGTGATAACGATGTGCGTGTTCTTGCCGAACTCGCTAATTGCTACATCTATCCATTGGCGAACGTCGTCTTTGTCTTTCCAGCCCATCTGAATGTATTCTCCTTCGCTATAGCCATGACTCTGAAGGTCGGGGAGAAGTATGTTGTAGCCAAAATCGTGATGAAACATATATCCGATGTGCATCATGGCTACGCTATTTGATTTATATCCATGTATTATGATGGCGGTGTTGTCGCTTGGGTTGTTAGCTGGGGCATATCGAGCAAATAGTCGTTGTCCTGTGGCACTTATAATTGTAGTATCGCACAAGAGAGGCCGAATTGAGTCAATCCATTGCTCGATGTGAGGATAACGATTGGCGATTTTTTCGAACTGCTCATTTTCGTCGAATTTCGCATCGTTGTATAGCGCAACTCTCATAAAGAACAGGCTTGATGCCATTAGCGCCACAGCCATTATTAATAGTGTAAAAAGAGATATTTTCGCAAATTTTTTCATGACGACAAAGTTATCACATTATATTTATATAATACACACGAGATTGCGTAAAGTTCGATTAATTCATCTAATATGATTAGCAATAAGTTGCAAACGATGATTTAAAGTTTTAACTTTGCGAAAAATTTCAACTAAATTTCAATAGAATCATAGATGTCGATTAGGTTTACTAAAATGCATGGTGCGGGCAACGATTATATCTATATCGATGCCACTAAATCATGCCCCGACAATTTGCCCGAGATGGCACGAGTGATGAGCGACCGCCACAAGGGTGTCGGTTCGGATGGCCTTGTAGCTATTATGCCATCGGATGTGGCAGATTTCAGAATGCGCATGTTCAATGCCGACGGTTCGGAAGGCGAGATGTGCGGCAATGCTTCGCGATGCATTGCAAAGTTTGTGTACGATAAAGGTCTTACCACTAAATCAACCATTACGCTTGAGACTCTTGCCGGTATCAAGATATTACAAATCTCAAAATTGAATACCGATGGTACGGTGCGCGAAGTTACTGTGGATATGGGTAAACCGTCGTTTGCCCCACAAGATGTGCCATTATCTACTGCTTCAGAGGTGGTGAATATGCCCATAGCAACGTCGATGGGCGAGATGCACATCACTGCTCTCTCGATGGGTAATCCGCATGGCGTGGTTTTCATCGATTCGGTTGCTAATCTTGCCATCGAAGGCATTGGCGTGGAGATTCAAAACAATCCGTTGTTCCCAGCAAAAGCTAATATTGAATTTGTGGAGGTGATTAATCCCGATGAATTGTGCATGCGCGTGTATGAACGAGGCTCGGGCGAAACTCAAGCCTGTGGAACAGGAGCTTGTGCCACTCTGGTGGCTGCCGTGGTAAATGGTAAGGCTAATCGTAAAGCCGTGATTCACCTTTTAGGTGGCGACTTGAGCATCGAATGGGCAGAAAACGACCATGTGATGATGACCGGCGAGGCAGTAACCGTGTTCGAAGGCGAATATCTATAATCAAAAAGCAAAACACCTATTAAAAATAAATACAATGTCGCGATTCAGATTTAAAGTAGTGGAAGAAGCTTTCGACCGCAAGCCGGTGAAAGTAGAAATTCCTAAACAACGACCATCGGAGTATTATGCTCAGGCTGTGTTCAATCGCAAAAAAATGTTTGAATACTTGTCGCGCAGCACCTACGACGCGCTGACTAAGGCTATCGACAACAAAGAACCACTTAGCCGAGAGATTGCCGATAGTGTGGCTGAAGGCATGAAAAAGTGGGCATTAGACAATGGCGCCAAGCACTATTCTCACTGGTTTCACCCGCTGACCGATGGAACGGCTGAGAAGCACGATTCCTTTATCGAATATGATGGCAAAGGCGGAGTAGTGGAAGAGTTTTCGGGAAAATTGCTTGTTCAGCAAGAGCCCGATGCGTCGAGTTTCCCTAATGGTGGCATTCGCAACACATTCGAAGCTCGAGGCTATTCGGCTTGGGACATTTCGTCGCCCGCATTTATCCTCGACAACACATTGTGTATCCCCACAATATTTATTTCATACACAGGCGAATCGCTCGACTATAAGACACCGCTTTTGCGAGCACTCAATACTGTAGATAAGGCAGCAACAGCTGTGGCACAGTATTTCGACCCCGAAGTGAAGCACGTCAATTCGTTCCTCGGGTGGGAGCAAGAATATTTTTTGGTTGATGAAGCCCTTTATTCGGCTCGTCCTGACCTTATGCTAACTGGTCGCACGTTGATGGGGCATGAGAGCGCCAAGAATCAGCAGCTCGAAGACCACTATTTCGGTGCAATACCCTCGCGCGTGGATGCGTTTATGCTCGAACTCGAAATAGAGTGCCATAAGCTCGGCATTCCTGCCAAGACACGCCATAATGAGGTTGCGCCTAACCAGTTTGAATTAGCCCCAATTTTCGAAGAGACAAATCTTGCCAACGACCATAACTTGCTTCTGATGTCGTTAATCGACGATGTGGCTCGCCGCCACAACTTCCGCGTACTACTTCACGAGAAACCATTTGCTGGCATTAACGGTTCGGGCAAGCACAACAACTGGAGCCTGGGCACCGATAAGGGCGTATTGCTATTCTCGCCAGGAAAGACTCCGATGGAGAATCTGCAGTTCATTACTTTTATTGCAAATGTGATGGCTGCTGTATATAAGTATAACGGTTTGCTCAAAGCCTCTATCTCGTCGGCAACCAATGCCCACCGTTTGGGCGCTAACGAAGCACCTCCAGCTATAATTTCGATGTTCTTGGGTTCTGCCTTGAGCAAACTTCTTGCCGATATTGAGAATAGTACCGATAACTTCGACATCACTTTAGATGACAAGGGCAAATATAACGTTAATCTGTCGCAGATTCCTGAGATTATGGTGGACAATACCGATCGTAATCGCACTTCACCATTTGCATTCACCGGCAACCGATTCGAATTCCGCGCCATGGGTAGTTCGGCTAATTGCGCATCGGCAATGATAGCTATTAATGCTACCGTAGCAGAGCAACTTATGGATTTTAAGCAGAGTGTAGATAAGCGTCTTGCTGATGGAGAGTCGCTCATTCACTCGATATTGGCTGAAGTGAGAAGCTTGATTAAGATGTCGAAGCCAATACACTTCGATGGGAATGGATATAGTGAAGAATGGAAGGAAGAGGCGGCAATTCGAGGTCTTGATTGCGAAACTTCGGTGCCAAAGATTTTCGATGCATACTTAGATGAGAATACTGTGTCGATGTTTGAAAAGACTAAGGTGTTTTCGAAGGTAGAGCTTCAAGCCAGAAACGAGGTGAAATGGGAAATCTACACCAAGAAGATTCAGATAGAGGCACGAGTGCTTGGCGATATGGCTATTAATCATATTATCCCAGTAGCTACGCGTTACCAATCGATTCTTCTCGACAACGTGTACAAAATCAAGAGCTTGTTCCCGAAAGATGAAGGCGAACGCATAGCAGCTCGCGACATGGAGCAAATTCGCGACATGGAGGATCACATGCTGATTATCAAAGATAAAGTGAATGAGATGGTAGAAGCTCGACGAGTGGCAAACCGCATTGCCTCCGAGCGCGAAAAGGCTATTGCCTACCACGACACTGTGCTGCCACTCTTCGATGTTATTCGATATCATGTGGATAAGCTTGAGCTTATGATTGACGATGAAATATGGCCGTTGCCTAAGTATCGCGAGTTACTCTTTATCCGTTAAAGAATCCCTTCTACAAACGATAAAATAGCAAAAGGATTGACGCCAAGTTGGTGCCAATCCTTTTACACATTTTGCATAATGTGTGATGATTATTCAATGCTTGTGATGGTTACATCTTCAAAGTCGTTCATCCTGTCGATAAGCAGTTCGTTATAGTTCTCCCTCTTTACCTTCATCTCTATGTGCGCATTGTAGTATTCGCCATTGGCGGTTCGATGCAGTTTAAGTTCGTAGGAGAATAAATCTACGCCGTCGTGTTTCACCTGATCTACCACCTCTTTTATCTTATCTTTCGATTTCGATGAGAAAGAAAGCACTATAGTGCGGGTGCCAAGTTGGGGGATAAAAGCATGGAGCACTTCCAAACCCAAGATTATGAAAATGGTGGAAACGGTAGCTGCTATGAACATTCCCGTACCGCAGGCGAGGCCTATGGCGGCAGTAACCCACAATCCAGCAGCGGTGGTCAACCCATGAACCATGTTTTTGTGGAAAATTATAGTGCCAGCGCCCAAAAAGCCTATTCCCGAAACCACTTGGGCTGCTACGCGCGACGAGTCCTTCAAATCTACACCAAACCCATATTGTGAAACGATGCAGAACAAGGCGCTGCCTAACGACACCAAGAAGTGGGTGCGAAATCCCGCATCTTTGGCGCGAAATTCACGCTCTATGCCTATAATACCACCCAACACGATTGCCACCAACAATCGCGAGGATAGTTCTAAAATGCTATTCATGTCCATAATTCTTAGTTTTTAAAGTGAATTTTATTTAGTATTAATAAGTCAGGAGTAGCTTACCGCTACATTAAGGGCTGATATATTGCTTCAATTTTATAATTAGAGGCGCTCCGCTGTGGAACGCCTCTAAAACTGTGTCTATGTCATGAAAATGTTATTATCGATGACTTAAACGCCAAGGTCCTTAGCAACGGCCTCAATCTTAGCAGCTGCCCATTGGTTCTTAGCATCGTATTCTTCGGCGCTGTTGAGAGTGTCGTGGATTTCGATGTAGAACTTGATCTTAGGTTCAGTACCAGAAGGACGGATAGAAATCTTAGTGCCATCTTCGGTGAAGAATTGAAGCACGTTAGAAGTAGTAGGCATATCGAGCTTCTTTACTTCGCCTGTGAGCATATTCTTTTCTTCGAGAGTGTCGTAATCCTTCACTGTAACCACTGGAGAACCAACGATAGTCTTAGGAGGATTAGCACGGAATTGCTTCATGATAGCTTGGATTTCTTCAGCACCCGACTTGCCTTGACGTACCAAAGAAATACCCTTTTCCTTTGAGTAGCCATAAGTCTTGTAGATGTCGATGAGCATAGCGTTCATATCGAAGCCCTTATCCTTAGCCCATGCAGCGATTTCTGCCATCAAAGAGATTGCCGATACAGAGTCCTTGTCGCGAACGAAGTCTTGAGCCAAGAAGCCGTAGCTTTCTTCACCACCACCAAGGTATTGAGCCTTGCCTTCGTTTTCAAGCATAACCTTTGCAATCCACTTGAAGCCAGTGAATACATCGTACATCTTGATGTTTTGCTTTTCAGCAATCGATTTGATAGTATCGGTAGTCACGATGGTCTTAACGATATATTCGTTGCCCTTGAGTAGGTTCAATTCTTTGCGACGAGCCATCAAGTAGTATAAGAAAATCATAACGATTTGGTTACCGTTAACCAATTCGTATTCGCCCTTGGTGTTCTTGATAACCACACCGATGCGGTCAGCGTCAGGGTCAGAAGCCATAACGATGTCGGCGTCAACTTCCTTAGCCTTTTCGATAGCCATAGCCATAGCTGAAGCATTTTCTGGGTTAGGAGAGTCAACTGTTGGGAAATCACCGCTTTGGATATCTTGTTCTGGAACGTGAATAACATTGGTGAAACCAAAGTTAGCAAGCGAAGCAGGAATCAAGTTCTTGCCAGTACCGTGTATAGGAGTGTAAACAATCTTGAGGTCTTTGTGACGTTCGATTACATCTGGGCTAAGCGAAAGGGTCTTGATTCTGTCGAGGTAGATCTTATCCATTTCAGCACCGATGATTTCGATGAGGTCCTTGTTGCCTTCGAACTTCACTTCAGCCACACCGCTAATCTTGTTAACGTAGTCGATAGTGTTCTTATCGTGAGGAGCGGTCATCTGAGCACCGTCGTTCCAATAAGCCTTATAACCGTTGTATTCCTTAGGGTTGTGAGAAGCAGTGATGATAACACCACTTTGGCAACCAAGTTCGCGGATAGCAAACGACATTTCTGGGGTAGGACGGCTATCATCGAAGAGATATACCTTGATACCGTTAGCAGAGAAAATGTTTGCTACGATTTCTGCAAACAGACGGCTGTTGTTTCTCACGTCGTGTCCAACAACAACTTTGATTTGTTCGAGGTCTTTAAATGCATCCTTTAGGTAGTTGGCGAGACCTTGTGTTGCAGCACCTACTGTGTAGATGTTCATACGGTTTGTACCAACGCCCATGATGCCACGCAAGCCACCTGTACCAAATTCAAGGTCTTTGTAGAAACATTCGATAAGATCAGTCTTATCTTCATTTTCAAGCATTGCCTTTACAGCAGCCTGAGTGTCGGCGTCATATCCGGCGCCTAACCATACTTGAGCTTTCTCAGTTACTTGTTTTAAGAGTTGTTCGTCTTTCATTTATGCGCTATTTTAGTTTAAGTGTTTATTAGTAACAAATTTAAGCAATTTATCAGAATTTTCAAAATGAAACGACAAATCAACTGAAAAATTGTTTAAATACTTTTATCATGTTTACATGATCTTCGGTACTTGCGGTCTCTCTAACCGAGTGCATGGCAAGTAATGGGCTGCCCACATCTACGCCTTCGATGTCGAGCTGACCGGTGAAAATGTTGCCCAAAGTAGATCCTCCAGCCACATCGGAGTGGTTGACAAAATACTGATATGGCGAACCGGCTTCGATGCACAGGCTCTTGAAGATGGCTGCCGAATGTGCATCGGTCATATATTTGCAGTTGGCATTAATCTTGATTACTGGGCCACCACCTATGGCTGGATGGTTGGTCGGGTCGTACTTCTCACCGTAGTTTGGGTGGAATGCGTGGGCATTGTCGGCAGAAATCAGGAACGACTTGCTCACAGCTTGGCAAAATCCTTCGAAATCTACTCCTTGGCATTTTGCCACACGACGCAAAATGTTGGTAAGCACTGGTGAGTGGGCGCCTTGCTTGGTGCCGCTGCCAGTTTCCTCGTTATCGAAGATTGCACTTACGCAAGTAGCTTCGGTGTCGGTTGCCTCTGTGATGGCTGTGATGGCAGCATGAGCCATGCTCAAATCGTCGAGACGTCCTGATAGCACAAATTCGCCGTTCAGACCAGCCACACAAGCTTTTTCGGTATCGTAGATAAAGAGGTCGAAATCGAGAATATCATCTACCGATACTTCAAGCTGCTTAGCTACATATTTTATCAGCAAATTGTCGGCTTCGAGGCGAGAAGATATCTTGGTTAAGATGGGTAGCATGTCTTTCTGCTTCGAAAGTGGGTTGCCCTCGTTGACGCCTCGATTGAAGTGGATAGCCAAGTGTGGAATAACAAGAATAGGGTTCTCTATCTTTAGGAGTCGAGTGACTGGGCGTAGCGCTGATTCGCCTTTCAAAATCACTCTGCCGGCAAGCGACAATGGACGGTCGAACCATGTGTATAGGATAGGGCCGCCATAAACTTCTGTGTTCAGGCGCACTATGCCGTCGCTGCTGAACATTTCGGGGTTTGGCTTGATTCTGAAGCATGGCGAGTCGCTATGCGCCGATATGATTTTAAATCCAGTTTCAGAAACGGGCTTCGAACCGACTGTAACTGCAAAAATTGCCGAATCGTTCTTGGTTACAAAAAACTTCTCGCCAGCTTGGCATGCAAAAGCATCCTCAAGGCGTTTTTCAGCAAAACCATTCTCTACAAGGACTTTCTTTATGGTGTCGATAGCAAGGAAATTGCAAACACTTGAGTCCATAAATTTCAAAAGTGAATCGATGTAGGTGTTCATGATATCTTATATTATATAGTGTGAATATTTGTGTTATTCGTGATTGTTGTAGAACACTGAGTGCAGCGCTCTAAGCACATTGCAGAGGGTTTGTCCCCAAAATGAGGCAAAATCTTCTTTGCAAGTGATGATGATGGAATTAATAGCTTCGGCATCCACATCACGCACCGATGCTACAAAGTTGTAGAGCTGCTGATAGATGTCGGCAATATCTTCTGATATGGTTGCCGACACTGGCGCATCCGAGTATTTCATGTCTTCCTCGAATGTTTCGAGAAACACATCGTCTTCGCCCATGAGACGGGCAATCTGCGAACGAATATTGTCGTAATAACATTCGTCGAGATAAGGTAGCGCATAATATTCTTCACTCGATTCTTCGATGTCGATATCGGTTACCGACATATAGATACGGGGTAATAATTTCAGCATTTTAGCCACAAAGTCCTCTTTCTCGAGTTCTAACGCGTTCTCTACTGCGCTACAAAACTCGTTGGAGAGTGCTATGAATGCAAGGCTATTAGGTGCTAACTTAGAGTTTTCCATTACATATATAATTTATTTTCAAGAATGTATTGATACACATCGGCAGGAAGATAGAAGCTCATATTCTTCTGTTCGGCTACTCCGTCGCGAATTTGCGTTGACGATAGTTCTATGATTGGAGCATCTATCACTTGCACGTTATTCTTCTGATGTTCGGGAATCACTATGTCATAACCTCGGCGAGGGTAAACCATTATGTGGAATTCCGATGCTATGAGGTCGTGCTTTTCCCATCGATGGAAATTTGCCCAATTATCGGCTCCGATTATTAAAGTGAATTCATCGTTAGGGAATTTTTCCGACAATGCCCTAAGTGTATTATATGTGTAAAATGGCGCTGAGAGAGTAAACTCAAATGCCGAGGTAATCACTTTGTCGATTCGGCGCGACACCATTTCAGCCATCCTTATTCTGTCGTAGTCGGAAGCTCCTTTAGTGCCGTCTTTCAGAGGGTTTTGCGGAGACACAAGCAGCCATATAGCATCTAAACCGCCGTTTTCGGCTATATAGTTAGCTATAATAGCGTGTCCTGTGTGAATTGGATTGTACGACCCACCGAATATGCCAATTTTCATTGATTATGAGGTTATTTAATGAAATCTAATATGAGTTGGCGAGTTTCTTCTACAGCCTTATCAAGGTCATCGTTGACCACCTGCTTGTCGTATTGGTCTTTGAACGTGAGCTCGTAAGCTGCTTTGTCAACTCTCTGATTAATAGCTTCGATTGGATCGGTAGCTCTCGAGATGAGCCGCTCGCGCAACGCCTCGATGCTCGGTGGCAGAATAAAGATAGATTGAGCATTGTCGCCGTACATCTTTTTTACATTTACGCCACCTTTGACGTCGATGTCGAGAATGGCATTGTTGCCTTTTTCTTGGATGCGTGCTATCTCACTCTTGAGTGTGCCATAGAATCTGCCGGGATACACTTCCTCATATTCCACAAGACCATCATTGGCTATCGCTTCTTTAAACTGCTCTACGGTCAAGAAATGATAGTGCACACCGTCAATTTCGCCTTCGCGTGGTGAGCGCGTGGTAGCTGAAATTGAAAACTCAAGTCGCAAATCCGGGTCATCAATGATTCTGCCTATAATGGTGGATTTCCCGGTACCCGATGGCGCTGAAATTATTATTAGTTTGCCGTTGTTTGCCATAGCGATTACATTACATTAAGTACCTGTTCCTTAATTTGCTCAAGTTGGTCCTTCATCATCACCACAATCTTCTGCAGTTCAGCCTGGTTTGCCTTCGAACCTAAAGTATTGATTTCACGACCCATTTCTTGAGAAATAAAGCCGAGCTTTTTGCCTTGTCCATGACCGTCCTCGAGGGTTTTCAAGAAGTAATCGAGGTGATTCTGCAGGCGAAGCTTCTCTTCGTTGATGTCGAGTTTCTCGATATAGAAAATCATTTCCTGCTCGAATCGGTTGCGGTCGAATTCCACATTGTCGAGTTTCGCCAGAGCATCTTCGATGCGGGCTTTTATTTTTTCCACACGCTGCTGCTCATATTGAGCCACATCGTTGAGAAGCGATTGAATCATAGCAATTTTTTCTCTGAAGAACTTTTCGAGACGCACACCTTCCTGAGTGCGGAATTCCACGAGAGCTTCGATGGCTTTGCCCAAGATTCCTGTCACTACTTCTATCTCTTCTTTCGATACTTCGGCAGCAGCATTGTCGTTCTTTATCGAGTCGGGCAGACGAAGCAGGGTAGCATACCAGTCGGCGGGTTCGGGCAGATTAAGCTCTTTAGCCATTGCCTCGATTTGCTCCTTATATTTTTTTACGATAGGTATGTTGATGCTGTGGTCATTGGCCGATTCGATATCCTCGCAATAGATAAACAAATCTACCTTACCGCGTTCAAGCGATTTTGCCACTTCGTTTCTGAAATCGAGTTCACTTGAGCGGTATGTTTGAGGCAAACGAACTGCCAGGTCGAGCTGTTTACTGTTAAGCGATTTTATTTCGGCAGTGATTTTTTTGTTTTTGAAGACGGCAACTGCCTTGCCGAAACCTGTCATTGATAGTATCATTTTCAAGAATTTTCTACAAATTTAATGCGATAATTCCAATCAATTATAATAAAAGGAAGAAAATTCGTAAATTTGTCGAGAATTTTATTGTTTATGGCAAATATACTAAATATCGAGACTTCTACTACTGTCTGCTCGGTGGCATTATCGTGCGACGGCGAAGTGCTCGAACATCACGAAGATTACGATGGAAACAATCACTCTACAATGTTGAGTGTGTTTCTCGACGATATGGTAAAATATATTACAAGCAGAGAAATCAAGCTCGATGCTGTGGCTGTGAGTATAGGACCTGGTTCCTACACCGGACTTCGTATCGGACTCTCGGCGGCTAAGGGCTTGTGTTTCGGCTATGATGTGCCTCTTATAGGCGTCAACACGCTTCAGTTGCTTAGCGTGGGCGCAATGTTCAGCCGTTTCAATGAGGACGACGCTTACTATGTGCCTATGATTGATGCCCGCCGCAGCGAGGTCTATACCGCTATCTACAACAATGCGCTCGAGGAAATCATGCCACCGCAGGCTATGATTCTCGATGAGAACTCGTTTAAGGGTTACGGCAATAAATTGCTGTTCATAGGCAATGGGGCGAAGAAATGGAAGGAGATGTCGCAAGTAGAGAATGCTGCATACCTAACTGAAACCAAGCCTGTGGCAATCGACATGATTGCACTTGCCGAGCGTGCTTTCAGGAGAAACGAATTTATAGATGTGGCTTATTCCACACCGCTATATTTGAAAGAATTTCAAGCTACTACACCTAAAAACAAGGTGCTATAATAGCTGAGTTAAACTAAAAAAACATATTATGGACCAACGAGATACATATGGCGAAAAGAGGATGGTGGAATATAATTCCGACCGTTCTCAACTCGCTTTGCCTGAATATGGCAGAAACATTCAGCAGATGGTGAATCACTGCTTGACCATAGAGGACAGAGAGGAGCGCACCCGATGTGCTTATACGATAGTGCAAGTGATGGGCAACATAGTTCCACAGTTGCGCGATGAGGAGGACTCAAAGCACATACTTTGGGATCACCTCGCTATTATGAGCGATTTTAAGCTCGATATCGATTATCCATACGAGATTATCAACCAAGAAAATCTGAAAGTTAAGCCCGAACCTATTGCATACGGAGAGGAGAACGTGCGATATCGCCACTATGGAAAGATTATGGTGGATATGATAAAGCAGGCTTGCACCTATGAGGAGGGCGAAGAGCGAGATGAACTGATTATGCTCATAGCCAACCATATGAAGAAGGTGTTGCTCTCAATTAGCAAGGACGGGGTAGAGGATGCCCGCGTATTTAACGACCTGCGCGAGATTTCGGACGGTAAAATCGATATCGACCCGGAGAAATGGCATCTTCATGAATTTAAGGAAGCTCCTGTAGCGCAGACTTCTAAAAAGTCGAAGAAGAAAAAGTAAGCGCAGGAAACGTGGCATGAATCTAAAACAATGAATCGATGATTACACGCGAGGAAATAATAGAAATAGGCATTTTCAACAAAGCGCATGGCGTGAAAGGTGAAATTTCGGCTACAATCGACTGCGAAATCGATGTTTTTCGCAAGTTCTCGTGCATTGTGGCTGAAATTGACGGCATATTTGTGCCGTTCTTTGCCGAGAGTATTCGCCCTAAGAGCCAGGAAACCGTATTGCTTAACATTGATGGTTTCGACAGCGATGTGGCAGTGAAAATCTTGGTAAATAAGACAATCTATGTGCTCAAGGCAGAATATTCTGATATTTCATCCTCCGAGAATTGCGACGAATTGCCCATCGATTATTTCATCGGATTTACAGTTCGTGCTGCCGACGGCAAGGTGATAGGCGAAATAGTGGATGTGGACGATACGACTGACAATGTGCTGTTTGTGGTAGAAACTGCCAATGGCACTTATCCAATCCCGGCTGTCGATGACTTTATTTTGGATATTGACGAAGATGAAAAAATTCTTGAACTCGACCTTCCAGAGGGCTTGTTCGACTTATAACGATAACACTAATTTTATACATATAATAATTTATTATGGCAAACGAAGATTTTGTGGAATTCGATGAAAACGATGCTATAGAATTCATCAACAAAGCACTTGCATCGAAGGGTAAACCTCAGTATGGCGACGACGACTTGCTACTGCTAATAGATGCAATGTATGATTTCTACGACGATAACGATGATTTCGATTCTGACTTCGATGAAGAGAGTAATCTCGAACCGCTTGTGGATTATGTGACTAAGACCATATCTAAAGATCCCGACAATTCGATTAAATCGGAAGATGTTAGAGACATCGTTTTGGCAGAAATTGAGTACGAAAGCACTTTAGGGTAACGGAAATAACAAAAATACTAAAATGATTAAGAATCTGATGATTGCATTGGCTGTGGCAGCGATGGCTTTTGGCACGCTATCAGCCGATGCTAAAGAGCGTACTAAGAAGCAAAGTATCGACATCTACGACCTGTCGATAGATGATAATATCGCTATGCCAGAACTTGATAAGCAGGCCGAAGTGATAAAGAAATTTCAGTACAATCAAGCAATAGCATTGCAGAAAAATAAGCAAAATGTGGAAATGACCCGCGATGGCGAAGTCATTATCATCACCATACCTGCCGGACAGCTTTTTGCGCCAAACGATACGGTGCTCAGCGATTTGGGTAAACAGAGCATAGAGCCATTTTTGAGGTATCTCAAGAACGAGGGCATGTATAAGATGCTCCTTGTGATGCATCACGACAATACAGGGTCGGACCGCTATATCCTCAATCTCACCAAGGCGCGCGTTAATGCCGTTTACGATTGGATTAGCAAGAATGCAAGCGTGGAATATGTAGTGCCTTACGCATTGGGTTCAATCGAACCTCTTGTGGAGAATAATTCGGTGGCGAACCGAAAATTCAATCGCCGCCTCGAGATATATCTTGTGCCTGAAGTGGGAATGATAAAGGCAGCCAAGAAGAAAAATATAACTTTATAATATGTTTATTCTTGGGTTTTACTAAATTTGCAAACTAATAAACGAGAACATTATAAAAAGACAATGGCAAAAGAGCTTAAAGATTTAACTAAAAGAGCCGACAACTATTCGCAATGGTATAACGACCTTGTAATCAAGGCCGACCTTGCTGAGCAATCGGCTGTTAGAGGCTGTATGGTAATTAAGCCATACGGATATGCAATTTGGGAAAAGATGCAGCGTATTCTTGACGATATGTTCAAGGCAACAGGTCACGTTAACGCATATTTCCCGTTATTGATTCCAAAGTCGTTCTTGAGTCGTGAAGCAGAACACGTTGAGGGCTTTGCTAAAGAATGTGCTGTGGTTACTCACCACCGATTGATGAACGACCCTGAAGGAAAGGGTGTGGTAGTAGATCCTGCTGCTCGCCTCGAAGAAGAATTGATTATTCGTCCTACTTCAGAAACCATCATCTGGAACACATATAAGAATTGGATTAGTTCGTATCGCGACCTTCCTATCCTTTGCAACCAGTGGGCTAATGTGATGCGTTGGGAAATGCGCACCCGCATGTTCTTGCGCACTGCCGAATTCTTGTGGCAAGAAGGACACACAGCTCACGCTACTCGCGAAGAGGCTGAAGCCGAAGCTGTGAAGATGCTTAATGTGTATGGTGACTTTGCTGAGAATTATATGGCTGTGCCTGTAATCAAGGGCGTGAAGTCGGCTAACGAACGCTTTGCTGGTGCGTTAGAAACCTACACCATCGAGGCAATGATGCAAGACGGTAAGGCTCTACAGTCAGGTACATCGCACTTCCTCGGTCAGAACTTCGCTAAGGCATTCGATGTTAAGTTCATCAATAAGAACAACGAACTTGAATACGTATGGGCTACATCGTGGGGTGTTTCTACTCGCTTGATGGGTGCTTTGATTATGACTCACTCCGATGATAATGGCCTTGTGCTGCCTCCAAAGTTGGCTCCAATTCAAGTGGTTATCGTTCCTATTTATAAGGGCGAAGAGCAGCTCAACGCCATCAACGAGCGCGTTAATCCGATGGTGGAAAAATTGCGCTCTATGGGCATCAGTGTTAAGTATGACAATGCCGACAACAAGCGTCCTGGCTTTAAATTTGCCGATTATGAACTCAAGGGTGTGCCTGTTCGCCTCGTATTGGGTGCTCGCGACCTCGAAAACGGAACAATCGAAGTAATGCGCCGCGACACTCTCGAAAAGAGCACCGTGGCAATGGAAGGCATCGAAGAATACGTTAAGACTCTTCTCGACGATATCCAGAGCAATATATTCAAGAAGGCATTAGACCATCGTGCTGAGATGACTACCACAGTAGATACCTACGATGAATTTAAGGAACAAATCGAAAAGGGTGGATTCATTATGGCTCACTGGGATGGCACTCCTGAAACTGAAGAAAAGATTAAGGAAGAGACCAAGGCTACTATCCGATGCATCCCTCTTGAAGGTGACAAGACGCCAGGCGTATGCATGGTGACTGGCAAACCTTCGAAGCAGCGCGTAGTGTTTGCTCGTAACTATTGATAATTTGCAATTTGCATTTAGCAGATATATTTTTACAAGTCGCAGAGCCTCGGGTTTTGCGACTTGTTTTGTTATTCTCCGTTGACGCGAACTTTGGAGAATCTGATTTGTGAATTCAACGTGGGGAAACGCAAGGTGAGAATGCTTCCATTCTCCACGCCGGCAGATAGGTCGTTGGGCATATATTTCATGTCGCTATCATACCACACCATGTCGTATTCATCGATAAATGTGGTTTTGGTTAGGCGCCCTTTTAACATACCAGTGTGCCAATTTCGGGAATTAACCACAGCACCAGATATATAGATGATATCATATCCATCATCCATATTTTTCACCACTGCTATAGTGTATCGTCCGCCCAGTTTTACCTTCTTTTCTTCCATCTCGCGATCGAGATATTGCCAATAGCCTTCTGCTGGATCATTGCTTAGTGCAAAATGACTATCGAGGTCAGCTGTGGTCCATTCTGTTACAAGTGGTTGAGCGGGGTTGCAAAACGACTTTGTTACAAATCGCTCAACGCTCACGCGGCTTGCGGCACCGGCATAGATGCCCGACGTAAAACTGTCGCCATACGATATTTTGCGAGTTTCGATTACGGTGCGAGGTGATTTGTGCCCGATTTTCACGCTTGTAACTCCCTCGGAGTGCTCTATTGCCACTATGTTGTCGCCTTCGTAGAAGTTTACATTATCATTTATATCTGCCGATTCGATTATGCTCTGCATGCCGTAGCGCATAGCAATCAATTGGCAAAGCATTTCGCGATGCTCGGTCACATCGCCAAGCGACGACGTCTTGCATTGAAGCACAACTGCGCAATAGTTGTTGTTATCGGTGTAGTTAAACACTATGCCCCAAGTGGGATTGGCGATTTTTACTGAAGATTGACCATCGATTTTTGCCTTGTAAGATTTGCTTTCGCCGTTATGCAAATTGGCAATGCGGGCAAAAATGCGGAATTTATAAGAATCGACCTTTGTAGTGTCGATTTTCAAGGATGGCGATGCTGTTTGGTTATCCACCATCATCCTGTTTTGCATAATCTGAGCGTCGGGGAACCCATCAAAGGAATTGAGATACGTTTGGTGGTAACTTTTGGCTTCGGCAGCAAAAATCACCACAGTAGCAACCATAATATTTAGTATTCTCATGATATTCATGTCTGCAAATGTAGTAAATTTATTGAATATACATTTATTTATTAAAATATATCTGCGCATAGGGGAGTAAACAAACTATAGATTGTGATTGATTCGATATTTTTTCGTACCTTTGTAAGGTTATAACAATACCGAATGGAAGAATATATTTATATTATTACTCGAGCGTTTGCAATAGGCCTGCTAATATCGGCCCCAATGGGTCCTATTGGTGTGTTATGCATTCAGCGCACGCTTTCTAAAGGTAGGTTAGCTGGATTCTACACTGGCATAGGAGCTTCGATTTCCGATTTGATATATTGTCTTCTCACGGGTCTCGGATTGTCGTTTATCACCGATTTCGTAGAGACTAATCGCAATATTTTGCAGGTAATAGGTAGTGCTGTACTTCTGGCATACGCTATATTCTTGATTAAGGGCAAGAAAAAACCAAAGCAGAAGCCATCGTCGGCGCATCAACTTGGAGAATCGGTAACCGATAGTGAGCGATTAAAACGCCATGCCAATCTTCAAGACCTCGTAACGGGATTTTTCTTAACATTCTCTAATCCACTGATTATATTTCTTATCATAGGCTTATTTGCTCGATTTAACTTCTTGCTGCCTGAATATCAGTGGCATCATTATGTGTTGGGCTACATATTTATTGTAGTTGGCGCCATTAGTTGGTGGACGGTAATTACTAAGTTTGTGGATACGGTTAGAAGCAAATTTAGTATCGACACCATGCACAAATTGAATATCATGATTGGCTTGATTATCTTAATCATGTCGATGGTTGGTATATTTACGGGACTGCTTGATTATCTTACATTGCCACAGATAGGTGCTTTGCTCTAAATTTCGGCGATAAGCCTTGCCAACAGCCAAAGCAGCATATTCGAGTGGCTAAATATCTATTTGATATGAAACGATTATTACTAACCTTTGCTCTTGCACTTTCGGCAGCTTGCTCATTTGCATGCACTTCAGCCATTGTATCGGCAAGCAAAACGCTCAATGGCAGGCCTCTGCTTTGGAAGCATCGAGATACAGGTGAAGAAAACAACAAGGTGGAGCGCACTCCAGCCGGCGAGGGCGTGTATGAGCATGTTGCGCTCTATAATGCAAGCGATTCGCTCAACCGAGAGGCTTGGATGGGGTATAATTCCGAAGGATTTGCCATAATGAACACAGCATCGTATAATCTCAAAGACGATGATGTGAACGAGAAGGATATGGATAAGGAGGGCGTTGTGATGAAGATAGCACTTAGCCAATGCCGTACCGTTGACGACTTTGAGAGGCTTCTTACCACATTGCCAAAACCGCTTGGAGTGGAAGCTAATTTCGGCGTTATCGATGCTTATGGTGGTGGAGCTTATTTCGAAACCAATAATTACACTTTCACCCGCTTCGACCTTAAAGATGCACCCGATGGCATATTGATTCGCACGAATTATTCATATAGCGGACGAGATGACGAGGGTATGGGATATGTGCGCGAGGAAAACGAAAAGCACTTGATAGCGCAGCACGTTGCCGATGCCGACTTTACACCTATTGTGTTTACTGAGAGGCTGTCGAAAACATATTATCATAGCGTTCTGGGTCAGGACTTTACCAATGAAGGTCTCGAGTGGATTGTTGACCAAGATTTCATTCCACGCCGGATTTCATCGGCATCATGTTGCATAGAGGGCATAAAGCCGGGAGAGAATCCGGCAACTACGGTGATGTGGATAGATTTGGGCTTCCCACCATGTTCGGAATTGCGAATGGCGCTGCTTGGCGAAAATGGCGTACCCGAAGAATTGCAGGGAAAGATGCCTAATGGGCACTCAGAGCTTTGCGATAGAGTAGTGGCTCGCAAGCATGAGGTATTCCCTATAAAGCGTGGCAACGGTAAGCAATATCTAAATATTGGCCGGTTGTATAATGCCCAAGGCACAGGATATTGCCAGCAACTTATACCGGAAAACATTACATTATATAATAAGTATAACAAGCAACTTAATAAATTGCGTAAGAAGCTTAATAAATAGTAGCTATTATGTGGAGTAACATATTTTTAACCATCGCGCTTCTCATTATCTCAAATGTGTTTATGACATTTGCATGGTATGGACACTTGAAATTGCAAAATATGGGCATCAGCACAGGATGGCCTATCTATGTGGTGGTGCTTGTGTCGTGGGGAATTGCATTGTTCGAATATGCATTTCAAGTGCCAGCCAATCGAATAGGATATATCGAAAACGGAGGTTCTTTTTCGCTTATTCAGCTTAAGGTGATTCAAGAGGTGATTACGCTCACCGTGTTCACCATTGTTGCTACACTCTTGTTTAAGGGTGAGTCGCTACGCTGGAATCATTTGGTTAGCTTCCTGTTCCTGGTTGCAGCTGTTTATTTCGCCTTTATGGATTCTTCGACCAAATAATTGTCAGCTGCTATGCACTTCGGCTCATTTAGCATCACTTCGTCGGTATATACCAAGCTCGTTTTTCGTGCTTATTTAATGCGATATTGGTGGCTTTATGCTTTGCCGCTTGCTGCGCTGATTGCTCTGACATTTTATAATATCAATTTCATCTACACCATACTCGTGCTGTGCTTCATAATCTATCCCATGGCAATGATTATGGTGTACTTTTGGTATCTACTAACCAAAGAAATAAGGTGGTCGATTCTCGAAAAGGAGATGACTGCCGATGCGAGTGGGATAAAGCTCGATTTTGAGGATTTTTCACAATCGCTCAAGTGGAGCGAGTTCTCAGGCTATACCACCACAAGCAAATATCTATTACTGAACTTTGGAATCCGACGGTTTACATATTTTGTAGTTCCATTCGATGTTTTTAGCGATAAAGAACAGTTGCGAGAGTTTGTCGCGCTGCTTAACGATAATGGTGTGCATCTTTCGTGAGCTTGCAATCAAAAATAAATGCCATTTTCTTAAATTTTTTCCGCCGAATGGTTGTAACATTTTTGAGGCTTGTTCGTTAATGTGATGAAAACCTACGGAGAGAACAAATGGATTATAAAGAATTTGAGCAAATAGCGCCAAAATTGCGCGCGCTGTCGCTTCGAACATCGAAGATAATGGGACTTTCGACATTCGATGCCGATGACATAGCCCAAGATGTGCTGCTCAAAATATGGCAGATGGGCTCTGATTTGCATAGATTTAGTTCTCTCGAGGCTCTCACAGCTGTTGCCACTAAGCACATGGCAATCGATTTATACCGAGTGCGAAAGAGATCGTTGCCTATTGCCGATGAAACGCTATCGATACTCGTTGACAACGATACACCTTTGCGGCAAATAATCAATGATGAAACCGATAGGTGGATTGAAGAAAAGACTCGAGCCTTGCCCAGTAAAGAGCACACCGTGCTTAGGCTCCGCCAGGTAGAAAAGCTTGAATATTCCGAGATTGCCAAGTTGATGGGCATCGAAGAAACGTCGGCACGAGTGTTGCTTTCGAGAGCAAGAAAACATCTATTACAACAATTTAACCAACAATTGAAATGAAAGACGAAAAACGACATATAGCTACACTACTTAATCGATTTCTCGAGGGTGAATCTACACTCGCCGAGGAAGAACAGTTGGCGCAATATTTCGCCACTCATTCTGTTGACCGCGAATGGGATCCATATAAGCAGATGTTTGCCTACTTCGATTCGGGTATGGACGACACGTCTTGTGCCAGCAAGCCTAAGATAGTGATGATGCCATGGCGTAGGGTGATAGGCATCGCTGCCTCGGTGGCAATAGCAGTAGGCATAGGTCTAAGTGCCATTTACTTCAACTTTAGAAATGGAGATCAAGATGTGCCAGAAATTGCCGACATTACGATGGCCAATGCCGGAATCGAAGACTGTCAAGACAATAATGTGTCAGTAGCTACTCTTCATCCCCAAATAATTGCTGAAAAACCATTGACAGTGAATAATCGTGTAAAGCAGCGAGCTACAACTGAAGAAGAAGAGGCAGAATACCGAGTCAAAGTTGCCGAAGAAGAATATGCCCAGCGAAAGGCTGAAGAAGAACTTTGGGCTGAAAATGTGATTGCCGTTACATACGCGCTTCAAGAGCAGGAATTATTGGAACTTCAGAGGCAGATAGACATGGAATATGAGCAGAAATATTTGGCAAGTATGCCTGCACCTCAGGTAATTGAGGTCCCATAAAATTATAAACTTAGAAATAAACCATAAAACAATACAGTTATGAAAATACGAGTTGAATCATTAATTTTGGCAATGTTGGCAGTGTTTACCTGCTATGGTCAACAATCAAATATTGAAAGCGCTTTCGAGAAAATCGAAAAGTCGAAGTATATCTATAGTTCGGAAAGCACTTCATGCACCAACGATGATGATAACAGCAAAACTTCGGTTCTAAAAATAAGAAGATTTAGGATACCCGTCTCGAATGCCAATCTAATCGAGAATACCACAAATGCCTTTGAGAAAGCCACAGGTGCCACATTCTTGGCTCAGAAGAACGAAGATAGCAGGGAATCGTATCAAATATCTATTGACAGTAGAAATTCCATCCGGATAGGAGGTGAAGGTATGAACCTGTATGTTGCTTCATTCTCCGATGATGCCGACGATAGTTATAGAAAAGCCTACGCAATAGAATGGGAAAATGCCAATGGTGATACGATAGAGGGCAAAACGGTGTATGCTTATAGCCCAAAACCACAATCGTCAAGTGATGATTTGAATTCTACGCTCAACAATGCTATGAGAGTGCTAAATGATGCACAATCGAAGGTGAATTCTATGAATACTTATGTTTTTAGCGGCTCTTTAAGTAGTATGGATTCATCAAGTTGGTTGTCAAAGTTCGTTTTTTATTGCGAAGGCATTGAGGATAGTGTTGACTCGTCGAGCATACTTACGGCTTATGCTAAGAGTTTGTGCAAACTCACACAGGACTGCAGTATGCTCGAAGACTATGAGATAGAACTTGCATTAGAGCAGTTGCGGAGTTTGATTGGAGAATTATCGAAGTCGAAGGTGTCGATAGTAGTGCAAGGTTTGTTGAAAAAGGCAGAAAACAATCTGGTTGAGGCTAAAGAATGAAGCAAAATGGCTGAAAAGTCGGAGAAAATCATTTTTTTGAGGCTTTACATTCGAAATTGTGAAAATAATGCTGTAACTTTGCTACCGTAAAGGGGAAACCCGATATAACACTTACACAACGAATACATGGGGTTGACTGGATTTGACAGCGTGTAGAGGTGGTAAGTAAGCATGCA
>CALZAF010000009.1 GCA_945612775.1 uncultured bacterium
TATTCAATAGGTTCAAAATAAACCACATCTATCAGAAACTTTGTTAAAAAACTTGCCACAGTCACACATTTTAGTTTACTTTGCAGTTTGAATATAAATATGGTAAAAAAGCTACATTATTTTTAGAAAAAATGGCACAAGTAAAGCAAGAAGAAACACTAAAAAAGATTGTTTCACACGCTAAAGAATACGGATTCGTGTTTCCGTCAAGCGAAATCTACGATGGCCTCGGCGCTGTGTACGACTATGGACAAAACGGTGTTGAGCTAAAGAACAATATCAAGCGCTACTGGTGGTCGGCAATGACCCTGCTTCACGAGAACATTGTGGGCATCGACTCGGCTATCTTTATGCACCCTACCATCTGGAAGGCTTCGGGACACGTAGATGCATTCAACGACCCTCTAATCGACAACCGCGACTCGAAGAAGCGCTACCGCGCCGACGTTCTTATCGAAGACGAAATCGCTAAATTCGATGAGAAAATCGACAAGGAAGTGGCTAAAGCCGCTAAGCGCTTTGGCGATTCTTTCGACGCCGAACTATATAAGACTACCAATCCTCGCGTGCTCGAACACGCTGCCAAGCGCGACGAATTGCACAACCGATTCAAGGCTGCCATGGAAGCCAACGACTTGGCTGAACTCAAGCAGATTATCCTTGACTACGGCATAGTTTGCCCCATCTCTGGCACTAAGAACTGGACCGACGTTCGTCAGTTCAACCTTATGTTCAAAACCGAAATGGGCAGCACAGCCGATGGCTCGATGAATGTGTATCTCCGCCCCGAAACTGCACAAGGCATCTTCGTTAACTTCCTCAATGTGCAAAAGACTGGCCGTATGCGCATTCCTTTCGGTATTGCTCAGATTGGTAAGGCTTTCCGTAACGAAATCGTGGCTCGCCAATTCATATTCCGTATGCGCGAATTCGAGCAGATGGAAATGCAATTCTTTGTTCGCCCAGGCGAAGAACTCAAGTGGTTCGCACAGTGGAAAGAAGCTCGTCTAAAGTGGCACAAGGCTCTGGGCATGGGTGATGAAAAATATCGCTTCCACGACCACGACAAACTTGCGCACTATGCTAACGCAGCTACCGACATCGAGTTCCGCATGCCTTTCGGATTCAAGGAAGTGGAAGGTATTCACTCTCGCACCAATTTCGACCTCAGCCAGCATGAGAAGTACTCGGGCAAGAAGATTCAATACTTCGACCCAGAGCTTAACCAGTCGTACACTCCTTACGTTATCGAGACCTCGATTGGTGTTGACCGCATGTTCCTGTCTATCCTCTGCTCTTCTTACGAAGAACAAGCCCTCGAAAACGGCGAAACTCGCGTTGTGCTTCACTTGCCTAAGCAGTTGGCTCCAGTTAAGGCTTGCGTTATGCCTCTCGTTCGCAAAGACGGACTCCCCGACAAGGCTCGCGAGATAGTAAACATGCTCAAGTTCGACTATGCTTGCCAATACGACGAAAAAGACTCTATCGGCAAGCGTTATCGCCGCCAAGATGCAGTGGGCACTCCTTTCTGTATCACCGTCGATCACCAAACCCTCGAAGACAACACCGTGACCATTCGTCACCGCGACTCGATGGAGCAAGAACGCGTGGCTATCGCCGACCTTCCTGCTATCATCGATAAGGAAGTTAGCTTCAAGGAACTTTTGAAGAAATTAGTGTAAATTTTTAGAACTTTTTTATGAAGAAATTATCAAACATACTTTTAGCGGCAATCGCTTCGCTACTGCTCACATCGTGCTTCGAAGACACCGAATGGGAAAAATACGAAGATTGGCGTAACGAACAAGACGAGTGGCTGAAGTCGGAACTTGCAAAAAGAGATGAAAGTGGCGCAAGCTACTACGAGGCATATACAGCATCGTTCGACAAGAATGCTGTAATCTACATGCATTTCCACAACGACCGCGAAGCCACTAAAGGCAACCTTATGCCACTTTATACCTCTACGGTGGATGTGAAATACCACGGTCGCCTCTACAACGATGTGGCGTTCGACTCTTCGTATCTCAGCACAAGCCCTGCCGACAGCGTTACACGATTCCAGACCAGTGGCGTTATCACAGGTTGGGTAGTTGCACTGCTTAATATGCACGTCGGCGACTCTGCCACAGTGATTATACCTTGGAACGTAGGATACGGCGAAAGCGGCTCAGGATCAGCAATCCTACCCTACTCGCACTTGGTATTCGACATGAAGCTTACCGACATCTACAAGTACGAAGCAAAACCATAACCCCCATAATTTCTTCTAAATACCCATATAGCCACAACCGTCACACTTGGCAGTTGTGGCTAACTTTTTTCTGGCAAAATCCAAAACACAACATCGCACGCAAAAATCCCTACTATTCTTTGTTTTGGCGAAAAATATATTTATCTTTGTTACAGAATCTAATCATACAAAACAGACAATTATACGATGAAAACTAAACTCTTTATTGCATGGCTGGCTGCGCTGTTGCTCACCGCCTGCGGACCATCTAACCTCACCAATTCAGGCCTATGCCCCGACAACTTCAAATCGGGCACTACCAGCGACGATGCCACTGCCCTATATGTTCTAACTAATGCAAACGGCATGGAGGTGTGCATCACCAACTTTGGCGCACGCATTGTGTCGGTGCTGGTCCCTGACAAGGACGGCGCATTGCGCGACGTGGTTCTCGGCTTCGACAGCATTCAGGACTACAAAAACATCAAGAGCGACTTCGGTGCAAGCATCGGCAGATATGCCAATCGCATCAATCAAGGCAAAATCACCATCGACGGCAAAGAAATTCAGCTGCCACAGAACAACTATATGCACTGTCTGCATGGCGGCCCTAACGGATGGCAATATAAGGTGTATCGCGCTACCAATGTCACTCCTAACGAAATAGAACTGACTCTAAACTCGCCCGACGGCGACGAAAATTTCCCGGGCAATGTAACTGCCAAGGTTACTTATACCCTTACCGACGAAAATGCTATCGACATTAAGTTTCAAGCCACTACCGATGCCAAGACCATCATCAACATGACCAACCACTCATACTTCAACCTGAGCGGTGACCCCTCAGTGCCGGCTATCGACCACTTGCTGTATATCAATGCCTCGAACTACACTCCTGTGGATAGCACCTTCATGACTCTTGGCACCATTGAACCAGTGGAAGGCACGCCTATGGACTTTACCAAACCTAAAGCAATAGGCGAAGAAATAGACAATTTCGAGTTCGAACAGCTGAAAAACGGCAAGGGCTACGACCACAACTGGGTGCTCGACACCAAGGGCGACATAACCCAACTTGCAGCTAAGCTCGTTTGCCCATCGTCGGGCATAGGCGTGGAAGTTTACACCAATGAACCCGGCATTCAGGTTTATACCGGCAATTTCCTCAACGGCACTGTCACCGGCAAGGGCGGCATCGTCTACAACCATCGAGCATCGGTTTGCCTCGAGACTCAGCACTACCCCGACAGCCCCAACAAGCCACAATGGCCATCAGTAATACTCGAACCCGGTCAATCTTATTTCAGCGAATGTATCTATAAATTCACTGTAGAGAAATAGCCTACAAAGCATTCATGCAGCAGGCGTACTTCAACATACCGTAATGAGTTACGCCTGCTCCTTAAAAAAACAAAAGAAGCAATTAGGGCTGACTCCGCAATAGGGGCCAGCCCTAATCTATATGCCACAAGAAAAAAAACCGAGGAGCAGGTCTGCCCCACTCCTCAGTCGTAAATTTGCAGTATTTTTCGCTTCATCTCACTAACCGGTGCTTTGCATCGGGCTGATGATGAATTTCTATTAGCCGAGTTTTTCGTCGATAAGCTTAATTTTCTTTTCGAGAACGGCGATATCTTCCTTAATCTTAGCTATGCGGCGCTCCATCTCTTTGAGCATGCTGCTACCGCTCTTGCTTTGAGCATTGAAGAAGCCAAGGTTGTTTTCGAATGTCTTAAGTTCGTTGACGCTCTGCTCATAGGTGCGCACCAAGCGTTCGCGTTCGCGATACATCTTGTCAGTGTCGCTCATATTGTTAAGCGCGTTTTCGAAGTTAGCCATGTTAGCACGGCTTTCCTTCATGTCGAGCTTGTCGTAAGCTGCATCCACAGCCTTCTTATATTCGGCATACACCTTGTCCTTATCCTTAAATGGCACGTGACCTATGCCTTGCCATTGCTTCATAAGTTCGCGAATGTTCTTCACAGCTTCCTTTTCATCAGCGTTGGCAAGTTGCTCGTTGATAGCAGCAATCACAGCCTTCTTTTGCTTCAAGTTATTGCGTTCTTCCTGACGCACATTAACGGTAAGCTTGGCCTTTTGTTCGAAGAAATAGTCGCAAGCGCTCACAAATCGCTTCCACACTGCGTCGCTCTGCTTCTTAACCACTGGGCCCACGGTCTTCCACTCCTTCTGCAATGCAACAAGAGCTTCTGTGGTCTTCTTCCAGTCTTGCGAATCCTTCAGGGCTTCAGCCTTTTCGCATAGAGCCACCTTCTTTTCGAGGTTGGCAGCCATATCTTCCTTCATCTTCTTGAAGAAAGCAGCCTTTTCCGAGAAGAACTCGTCGCACTTAGCTCTGAAGCGTGCAAACAAAGCCGCATTCACCTTGCGGGCAGCAAATCCGAGCTTCTTCCAGTCTTCCTGGAGTGCGATAATTTGCTTGGTGGCTTCGTCCCAAGCTGCATATGTGGCATGATCTTCGGCTATGATAGCCTCAAGCTTTTCGCACAGGCTGGTCTTAGCATCTTCGTTTTCTTTCTCACGCTTTTTGCGTTGTTCAAAGAAGGCTTGATGGCGCTTATTCACTGCAGCCGATGCCTCTTTGAAGCGAGCCCATAGCGATTCGCGCATTTCCTTAGCCACAGGGCCTATTTCGCGCCACTTGTCGTGGAGCGACTGCAACGAGCGGAATGCATCGAGCACATTCTCTTCTTCGGCAAGCTTTTCGGCTTCGACACATAGTTGTTCTTTCAGTTCAAGGTTCTTCTTGAAGTCGTAGTCGCGAAGTTCCTTGTTCAATTTGAGCATATCATAGAACGACTCTACCGCTGCTTGATATGTTTTCCATATCTCAGTAGCATTCACGGCAGGCACTTCACCTATCTGCTGGAACTGGTGGCGTAATTCTTGTACCTTGTTATATTGCTTATTCACATTGTCGGCATCTTCGCTAATCGTTCTGATTTCGTCGATGATGGCCTGTTTAGCCTCAAGATTCTTGGCGCGTGCTTCTTCGATGGCGGCATTGTGTGCTGCTCGCTTTTCCTTAATCTGGTTAAGCAAGTCTTTCAATTTCGCCTCGTCTTCGTCTTCGCGTGGAGCAAAAGCCGCTTCCTCATTGCCTTTTGCCAAGAAAGCTTCTTTCTCTTTGTCGAGTTCCTCTTTGCGAATCTGGTAGAACGCCATCTTTATCGCATTCTCCTCACGCTTAATTTCTTCTACTGGTCTCTCTACTAAGGCTTCAAGGGCAGCCACAAGCTCAGCCTTACTCATCGATGAGTATTCCGATGTTGGCTCCAATGCCTCTTCTTCTGTGGCATTAATCTCTTGCTCTGCTTCTGCCACTACTTCATTTGCAGGCTCTGTGTTCAAGGTTGTGTCCTTACCCAACTCTTCATTAGATGCCGACACTTCATTACGCAATTCCATAATAATAAGATTTAAAAATTATCATTCTTCTTCTCAGCCGCAGCCGATAATCGTTTGAAGTCCAAATATACACAAATATTTTTGTTTATTTTCGATTTATCAAAAAAAATATTAAAAAACAGCCTTTTCAAGTGAAAAAAAGGAGACTTTCGCCTCCTTTTTTAACATTATGCTATGCTTTCGAGTCGATTCGACGTATCTTGGCATCGCCTCGAAGCATGCGTCACATTATTAATAATAATACTCCGATGTCTTATTCTCTTCGCGCAGCAGCATACCTTGCGCCACTGCATCTGCCACGTCTTCGCCCTTGGAGATTTCGGCTATCGTCAAGGCAAAGGGCATAGCCGCAGCCGGACTGCTGCCCGTAACTACGTTTCCATCCACCGCCACGAGCGTGCTCTGTGCGTTGCAACCTCGCATCAGCGTTTCAAATCCCGGATAGCACACACCGTTGCGGCCCTCCATGATGCCCAGCTGTCCGAGCACTACGCCCGGCGATGCGCAAATTGCGGCTATCTTGCCTCCCTTGGCATTGTGGCTAAGCAGTTTGCTACATAATTTGTCGTGTGCCTTCAGATTGGCTGCCCCCGGCATTCCTCCCGGCAATATCAGCCATTCGGCTTCGGCATATTCCATCTCTGCGTACACTATGTCGGCACGTACTTTTACGCCGTGCGCGCCTTCCACCTCGAGCGTCTCCTTTATTGATACTGTCTTCACATCTATCCCCGCTCTTCTCAAAATGTCCACTGTGGCCAACGCTTCTATCTCTTCGAAACCATCGGCAAGAAATAAGTAAGATGTCATATACTATAGGTTTTGATTGGTTAATATATTCCAAATATATGATTTTTCTCTTTCAAAACCAAACAATTTCGCGATTTTGTCCTTTTTTCCTGCCAAATCGCCCAATATACGAGCATTTTTATGTATGTTTGTAACGATTTAATTAATATTCCTGACGCAAATGAACAAGAACCGACGCATATACCTCACCGTTGTGGCGTGCGCAATTATTGGCGTAGCCATGATGTTTCTGCGAAAACCAGCTCACCAATTCCAAAGCGTGAGCGGCGTGGTATGGACCACAGAATACAATATCTCATATCAAGGGCCATCATCGCTTTCCGACTCGATAGCAGGCGTGTTTAGCGCTATCGACAATACGGCTTCGATGTTCAACCCGGCATCGGTGATTTCGCGAATCAACGCCAACGACTCTACGGTTGAGCCCAATGCTCTCATCACAGAATTATATAAATGCTCGGCGCGAATCAACAGCGAATCGCAAGGCAGCTTCGACCCCACGGTGGCTCCACTGGTAAATGTGTGGGGCTTCGGATTCAAGCATGGCATCCCCACCGACTCTGCCACCGTAGATAGCATTCGCCAATTTGTGGGATTCAGCAAAACATCTATTACCCCTGAAGGACGAATAGTGAAGTCCGACAGCCGCATTATCATCGACTTCAGCAGCATTGCCAAAGGATTTGCTTGCGATGAGCTGGGGCGACTATTCTTGCGCCACGGTGTGGAAAATTTCATTATCGAGATTGGTGGCGAAATCTATGCTCACGGAGTTAACCGCAAAGGCAAATCGTGGCACATTTCCATCGATAATCCTATCGACCAGGCCGACACCGTAATCCACCAATCGGCAATGGTGATTGCCCTACACAATCAGGGCGTTGCCACATCGGGCAACTACCGCAACTATAAGGTAATCGACGGCAAACGAGTGTCGCATATCATCAATCCCGCCACTGGCTATCCCGAGCAGTCGTCGCTGCTAAGCGCCACCATCATAGCACCCACAGCAGCTGAGGCCGACGCCTACGCCACTGCCTGCATGGTAATGGGCTTGGAGCGCAGCCAGCAGATGATTGAAGCCAACGAATCGATATCGGGCATACTCATCTATGCCGACTCATTAAATAATTACGATAAATGGATTAGTAGTGGCATCGACCCAATAGAGCGATAGACCGATGTAGCATAAGCAGAAGGTAATGCGCCCTGCTTATTGCTCGCTCTCGCCGATGATTTCTATGAGTTTTTCACTCACTGCCTTCACATTTTTCACATCAGCCAACAGCGATTTTTGAGTCTTGCGACCAATCCAATAGATTGGTAGCGATAGCGGAACGATGGCTGCAGCTATTGTGCCATAGCGTTTGCCCAGATTAGGGCCATATATTCTTGAATTATTGATTATTGGATAGTCC
Organism: uncultured bacterium; assembly: GCA_945612775.1. GTDB lineage: Bacteria > Bacteroidota > Bacteroidia > Bacteroidales > Muribaculaceae > SFTJ01. The sequence goes on from CALZAF010000009.1 coordinate 7,891, forward strand.
ATGGTCTTGTTGAGCACCAGTTGGCTGCGCGAATTGCTCAGATAATCCACCATTTCCTCCACATGCGCCAGCAGCTGCGCCAGCTTAGTGCGGTCGTATCCCTTTATGAAATAGGTCAACAGCAACTGGCGGTGCGAATATTGTGCTATCAGGGCATCAGCTTCTGCCACAAGGGCATTCAGCATCGATAGTGCCTGCACCGAATCCACCTCGTCAACTACCACCTCTTTCATCTCAAGTTTTCGTGCCTCCTGCACGCCCATTATGCGACGCAGATACTTGCGATAAGCATCGGGATTGAACACAGCAGAATCGTTCATTGCCTTATAGGTCAAGAACACGCCCAACGGCAGCAACATTAGCGAACTCAAGCAGATGCCAAACCACACGTCGAATCGGCCGTCGCGTGCCTGCTTATATCCGAAGCTATCTATCATATAATATATAATAAACAGCACCACCGATATCACAATAGGCATGCCCAAACCGCCTTTTCGGATAATAGCGCCAAGCGGAGCTCCGATAAAGAAGAATATCAAACAGGCGAACGACAAGGTGTACTTCTTGAGCATCTCAATCTGGTGCCGGCGAATCACCATAACGTCGTCGCTAACTTCAGCGCCTTTGAACAGGAATTCGTGCTGAGCCTGCGATGCTCGGTTGATGGCTCGGCTGAGCATCGACACTCGGTCGTCGGGCTTCATAGCTCTATACATGCTGTCGAGGTTGATAGGCCGCGCCACCTTGGGCAATGCCACCACCTCAGCCACTCGCATAGTGTCTTTATGCACATATTTAATATACGGCACGCCCACCACCGGTTCGGTTCTGAACGATTCCATCATATTGTTGCTCACCGAGTCGAGGCGCGCACTCACCGAATCAACGGTATGCCTTAGCTCAGCAATATTCTTGCCAATATACTGCGAACGCATATTCTGCTCATCGAGTTTATTGAAATTGGCATCGAAAGGTATCAGCACTTGCTTGTCGCTGAACGATTCGCGACGGTAGAGATTGCCTTCATCTCTTGCACCACCGTTTTTGTTGGTGCGCATATCTTCAAACGTCTCTCCTTGATAGAGGTGAAGCAGCAAATGCGTCTTGTCCTCGTTGAACGACAGTTTTCCCGAGTCGGCAAGGATAATGCTGGCAGAACCAGCACCTTTGCTTACATCGTAGATCATCATATCGTAGAGAGTGCCGCGTTCCTTGTCTTTATTGCGCACAAAAACGTTGTAGCCCGAAATTTGGTCGTAGAAAGCACCTTCAGGTATATCGAGGTCGGGTGACTTCTGCCGCACCGAGAACACCAAGGTCCACATTTTCACCTGAGCGCGAGGCAACACCTCGTTCTGAAAGAAAAAAGCGCACACCGCCACCACCGAAATAAATGCCATCAGGGGCTTCATCACATTGAGCAACGACACACCCGATGCCTTCATCGCCGTAAGTTCGCTATGTTCGCCAAGATTACCAAAGGTCATCAGCGATGCAAGCAATATGGCAAGCGGTAGCGCCATTGGCACCATGGTGAGGGCAGCATAGAAGAACATCTCGCCTATCACATCAGCCCCGAGGCCCTTTCCCACAAGGTCGTCGAGACGACGCCACAAGAAGTGCATCAATAGGATAAAAAGACATATAAAGAATGTCATAAAAAACATCGGCAGATAGGTCTGCAAGATGAATGTATGTAGTCTTTTTACCTTTAGCATCACTGAAGTTTTAAAATTATTGTGCAAAAGTAGCAATTAAATCGCTAATTCCGTACCGATTTCTATCTTTTTATAACTTTTTAGGTTGGGCACTCATCGCCACATATATTAAATGGCTACGGTCCACCCTGCAGGGCAGACCGTAGGCTTATAGCGGGTATCACACACTCTTACACTTAGCCTATGAGCATCCGAGCAGTCGCTTTAGGTTAGATATCTGCTTGTCCCACAAGTGGATAATCTCTTTTTTCTCCGCCTCATCCACAGCAAAGTCGGTTATCTGAAGGCTTCGGCTGCCTGTGAGCTCCGAACTCATGATGCGCATCTCGAAGTAACTGCGATCTATCTCCGAATCTTCCCATCGAAACTTCACATACTGGCCAGCTCGGATGGCAAGCAGATTAGCTCGTTGCCACGACTTGTTCCAATAGAAGGTAAACACCTTACCATCTTTCTCCACATCATCGCAAAACCACTCCGCCAATCCATTAGGCGTAGAAATAAATGTCCATATCAACGAGCTCGAGGCAAGCTTCATGTCGTAATCGATAACTATCTTTCTGCTATCTTCCATAGGCATTAATTAGGCTTTATTAGTTTTGATGTTGCTAATTAAATATAAAGATTACAATACTCCAAATAAATCATGAACAAAATGCAAAGTTTTTTTCTTTTTGCATTTGTTTTCTCTTTGTTGCTAAAAAACACAGTGCTTTTGGTAGCGGTAACTGAAAATATTTATTACTTTTGCATATCACTAAATATAAGAACTATGGACTTATTCAAAACACTTAAAACGACAGCAATTGCTTACAAGCAGCGAGTAGTTCTTCCCGAAAGTACCGAACCTCGCACTTTGACAGCGGCCGATACTATTATCGCCGAAAATATTGCAGATGTAATTTTGATTGGCGAGCCTGCCGAAATCTTGGCTAAGGCCGCCGAACTAAACCTTACTCACATCGACAAAGCGCGCATCGTTAACCCTAACAAGCCTGAAGAAATTCAGAAATACGTAGAACTATTCTACGAACTCCGCAAGTCTAAGGGTATCACAATGGAAGACGCCGCCAAGACTGCCAAGAACCCTCTTTACCTCGGTTGCCTCCTCGTTAAGGCTGGCGAAGCCGACGGCCAAGTGGCTGGCGCTGCCAACTCTACCGGAAACGTGCTCCGCGCTGCATTCCAAGTTATCAAGACCGCCCCTGGCATCACTGCCGTATCGGGCGCTTTCATAATGCAACTTCCCGAAGGTTCTCCTTACGGCGAAGATGGAATCTTGGTGTTTGCCGACTGTGCCGCCATTCCTGCTCCTAACGCTCAAGAACTTGCACAAATCGCCGTTTCGGCCAACCGCACTGCCAAGTCGCTTGCCAACATCGCTAAGCCTCGCATCGCCATGCTCAGCTTCTCTACCAAGGGTAGCGCTAAGCATGAAAACGTCGACAAGGTTATCGAAGCCACTCGCTTGGCTAAAGAGATGGATCCAACTATACTTATCGATGGCGAACTCCAAGCCGATGCTGCTCTCGTGCCTTCAGTGGGCGCAAGCAAAGCTCCCGGCAGCGAAATCGCCGGCAGAGCCAACGTTCTTGTGTTCCCTAACCTCGAAACTGGCAACATTGCCTACAAACTCGTGCAACGCTTGGCTGGCGCCGTGGCTGCAGGTCCTATCATGCAAGGCCTCGCCGCTCCTGTCAACGACCTTTCACGCGGTTGCTCGCCTGAAGACATCGTTAAGACCGTTATCATGACTTGCAATCAGGCAATCGAAGCTAAACACTTGAAATAATCGTAAATCTAATAATATTTTATCTTTTTAAATTCAAGACATGAACATTTTAGTGCTCAACTGCGGAAGTAGCTCCGTAAAATACAAACTTATCGAGATTAAGGCCAACAACATCCTTGCTGAAGGCGGTATCGAGAAAATCGGTCTTCCTGGCGCATTCATCAAGTTTAAACTTGCCGACGGTTCGAAGAAAATTATCGAACTCGACATTACCGACCACGATGGCGCTATCAAGGCTATCCTCGACCTCCTCACAAGCGAAGACAACGGTTGCATCAAGAGCTTCGACGAAATCGACGCTGTAGGTCACCGCGTAGTGCACGGCGGCGAAAAGTTCAACAAGAGCGTGCTCATCACCGACGAAGTTATCGCCAAAGTTAAGGAATGCTACGACATCGCTCCTCTTCACAACCCTGTGAACATTGCCGGCATCGACGCCATCGCTAAGGTGCTCCCTAACGTGCCTCAAGTGGCTGTGTTCGACACTGCTTTCCACCAGACTATGCCTGCTAAGTCGTATATGTATGCCCTTCCTTATAAGTTCTATGCCGAAGATGGCGTTCGCCGCTACGGTTTCCACGGAACAAGCCACCGCTACGTGTCGAAGCGCGTTTGCGACTTCCTCGGCGTTGACGTTCACACCAAGAAGGTCATCACTTGCCACGTGGGCAACGGCGGTAGCATCACTGCTGTGCTCAACGGCAAGAGCGTAGATACTTCTATGGGTCTTACTCCTACCGAAGGCCTTATCATGGGCACCCGAAGCGGTGACGTTGACCCAGGCGCTCTCACCTATTTGATGGCTAAGCACAACCTTAGCGCTGCACAAATGCAGAACATCATCAACAAGGATAGCGGTATCGCTGGCGTAACCGAAATTTCTTCCGACATGCGCGCCATCGAAGAAGCCGACATTGCTGGCGACCCACGCGCAGTTCTCGGCTTGCAGATGTACGAACAGCGCATCATCAAGTATATCGGCGCTTATGCAGCTGAAATGGGCGGTGTAGATATCATCGTATTCACTGGCGGTGTAGGCGAAAACCAGACTGGTGTTCGCTCTAACGTTTGCCGTCCTCTCGAATTCCTCGGCGTTAAACTCGACGAAGAACTCAATGCTAAGATTCGCGGCAAGGAAACACTCATCAGCACTCCTGACTCTAAGGTTGCCGTTTGCGTTATCCCTACCGACGAAGAATATATGATTGCCCGCGACACCGAAGCAATAGTTGAAGGCCGCGAAATCGTTGACTAATCATCAATTCTTCACCAGCGGCAATCCTATTGCCCTCTCGATGAAGATTTCATGAATAAAACCTATCATAAAAGCCCGGGCTTGGCGGCTCGGGCTTTTATATTTTCTGCAGCGCGGGCGCCAGATGCGACGCGGCTGATCCATTATTTCTCAAATGTATTATTTCAAGAGTTCTTCGAGAGCTTCATAGAACATAGGAGTCTCGCCCACGAAACGCTTCACAATCTTGCCTTGTGGATTTACGATAATCTTGGTAGGATAGCCAGTAATGCCGTAGATCTGCTCAACCTTCTTGTCGGTGCCTGGCACTACATCGGCGCTGATTACGTTAGTCCAATTCATATCATATTTCTTGATGGCTGCCAACCATGCTTCCTTAGAGTCGCCGCAGGCTATCGACACGATTTCCATCTTATCGCCATACTTTTCGTAGCTCTTCTTCATCTCTGGCATACCCTTGATGCACCATGAGCACCACGAGCCCCAGAAGTCGAGAACCACCCACATGCCGCGCATCGACTGCATCACGAATGCCGAACCGTCGGGATGATTCAACGAGAAATCAGGCGCTGGCATACCTTCTGCTGTCAATTTTTGAGCTTCAGCAATAGCCTTTTCCTTCTCTACTCGCTTAACCAAAGCCTCTTCTAACTCGCCGAACATCGAGTTGCGCGCGTTTTCGCCAATCTTTGGGAGCAACTCATCTATAACCTCATAGTCGCATCGCGACAATGCCCAGAGTGTGATAGGAGTGTCCAGATTCTGACGAGCATAATTCACTGTCACATTCTGATATTCAGCATATAACGAATCGCGTGTTGCATCGTCCACATCTTTCGCCTTAGCCAAGATTTCATTTTGGCGGTTCAGCACCTCATTTATCATATCTTGAACAGCCGAACCCTTTACCACAGGATTTTCGTCCTTGGTTATTGTAACCTCTAAGTTTTCACCTGGCTTGATATACACAATCGCCGGGTGAGCGGTGCGATCCTTTGGGCCAATATACATGCACATTGGTTTAGCCACATCGGGCAGAACAGCCTTACCGTCCTTTACCACTATCACCGAGTCGGCTGCCATGCGGCGATTGCCCTGCAGGTTTCTGCGCTGCACTATCACGGTGTCGGTTGCAAACCCCTTAATTTCGACTTTCACATCGGCATTGGCGCTTGCTGCCAACAAGCCCATTGCCATCAATAACAAATACTTTCTCATTGTCTTTTATTTATCTATTTTAGTTAATATTTGCGTTAAAAATCGTCATACGACTACAAATTTAGGCAAATAATCTAATGTTAACCTACAATTAACTATTTTTTTGACTATTTGCGCTTTGTCATCTTATGCTTTTGGCAGTATCTTTGCAAAAAATTTCAAAAAATCACCATTTAACAATCATTATGGACCAACAAAAGCCAATCTACAGCCGAGCAATATTCATCGACAACCTCACGCGCGAACTTATTAAACTATGCACCTCGCGCCAGATGCTCAACAATCAGCTCTACGACATCCCCGAATTGAGTGAGAAGTGGCATCAGTCGGCTCCTCAATATATGGCAGATGCCGTGCCCGAAATTGCAAAATATCCAATGGTGGCAATAGCATGGGCGCTCTACTACGGCATGGGCGCAGCAGTATATTGGGACGGCGCATGGGATAGCGTGAAGGACTGCGACGACCTCTATAAGTATATCCGCGACAAACGCGGTTTCGACTATATGGACGAATACGTAACCGAGGAGCTAATAGGCATAAAGCTCGACAGCACCAAACAACGCGACATCGACGACGCCCGTAAGCTCACAGGCTGCATTCAGGAGTGCGCCGACCTTGCCCTCACTATGATTCGCCGCCAAGGCATCGAGCCGCAGAGCACCGAAGCGTTCTATATGTATGCCGCAGTCGAAAAACTCATGTTCGAAATCGGCGTATCGATGCAAATGTACCGCATGGGATACCGATACGAGAAAATGACGCTCAATTAAGCGAAAAATCTGCAAAAAAGCACTCGCAACTATTTGATAATTAAAATAAAAGTCGTACCTTTGCAGTCCGATTATGTCCTTATTTTTTAATCAATTCAGAGGCCCGCAAGAGCTTTTGGCCGAGCTTTGAGTGTGCCGATGAACATTTTAATTAACTATTAATCAGGAATTTAAAAGTGGATACTTTAAGTTACAAAACCATCTCGGCTAACGCCGAAACAGCTCAAAAAGAATGGGTAGTTATCGATGCTACCGATCAAGTTTTGGGTCGCCTTTGCGCTAAAGTCGCAAAAATCTTGCGTGGCAAATACAAGCCATGCTTCACACCTCATGCCGACTGCGGTGACAACGTAATCATCATCAACGCCGACAAGGTGAAACTTACTGGCAACAAGTGGGACAGCCGCGAATACCTTTCTTACACTGGTTATCCAGGCGGTCAACGCTGCGCTACTCCTCGCATCCTTATGAACAAGTCTTACTCTAAGGCTGTGAAGTCTGGCATTCACCCATTGTACATCAAGGTCGTTAAGGGTATGCTTCCTAAGAATCATCTCGGAGCTCAACTCATCAAGAACCTTCACGTGTATAACGGCGCTGAGCACCCACACACTGCTCAAAATCCTAAAGTAATCGATATCAACAATTTAAAGTAAGAAATTGAAGTATGGAAAAAATTAATGCAGTAGGCCGTCGTAAAGCAGCTGTTGCTCGCGTATTCGTTACTGAAGGCGAAGGCAAAATCACTATCAACAAACGTTCATTGGAAACTTATTTCCCTTCTTCAATCCTTCAATTCATTGTTAAGCAACCTCTTAACAAGCTTGAAGTAGCTGAGAAGTATGATATCAATGTTAACCTCGGCGGTGGCGGTTACAAGGGCCAAGCCGAAGCTCTTCGCCTTGCTATCGCTCGCGCTTTGGTGAAAATCAATCCTGACGACAAGAGCACTCTTCGTGCTGAAGGCTTCATGACTCGCGACCCACGTACTGTTGAACGTAAGAAGCCAGGTCAACCAAAGGCTCGCAAGAGATTCCAATTCAGCAAGCGTTAATATTTATTACACATTATTTATTATACGCACGGCTGTATAGAGTTTAGTATCGAAATTGTATGGACTCTCACTGCACGAGAGTGTCGGTGGCTACCATACGATTGATTTAACAAAAAACGAAAGTAAACAAAAAACAAACATTAAACAAAAATGGCAACAACACCAAGTTTTGAACAACTACTTGAAGCAGGATGTCACTTTGGACACCTAAAGAGAAAATGGAATCCTGCAATGGCTCCTTACATCTTCATGGAGCGCAATGGTATCCACATCATTGACTTATATAAAACTCAAGCAAAAATCGACGAAGCAGCTAACGCTCTTAAGGCCATCGCAAAGTCGGGCAAGCGCGTGCTTTTCGTTGCAACTAAGAAGCAAGCTAAGCAAGTAATTGCTGACAAGGCTACTTCGGTAGGCATGCCTTACGTTATCGAACGCTGGCCAGGCGGTATGCTTACTAACTTCCCTACCATCCGCAAGGCTATCAAGAAGATGGCTGCTATCGACAAGATGTTTAAGGATGGTACATCCGACAACCTTTCGAAGCGCGAAAAGCTCCAAATCACTCGTCAACGCGCTAAGCTCGAAAAGAACCTTGGTAGCATCGCTGACCTCAGCCGCCTCCCATCTGCTCTTTTCGTAGTTGACGTGATGAAGGAACACATCGCCGTAGCTGAAGCTAACCGTCTCGGTATCCCTGTATTCGGTATCGTTGATACTAACAGCGACCCAAGCAACATCGATTTCGTTATCCCAGCTAACGACGACGCTTCTAAGTCAATCGAACTTATCCTCGACACCCTTTGCGCTGCTATGCAAGAAGGTCTCGAAGAACGCAAGGTTGAAAAGGTTGACAACAAGGACGCTGAAGGCGAAGATGCACCTGCTAAGCCAAAGCGCGCTCGCGTAGGCCGCAAGCCTGCTGCTGCTCCAGCTGAAGAAACTCCAGCTGCTGAATAATTAATTTAAGTTCTAACACAAAAAAAACATCAAATACAGATATGGCAGTTACTATCGCTGATATCAACAAACTTCGCAAGATGACCGGTGCCGGCATCATGGACTGCAAGAAGGCTCTTGTAGAAACCAACAACGACATCGATGCAGCAATCGAAATCATCCGCAAGAAAGGTCTTGCTATCGCTGCTAAGCGCGAAGACCGCGACGCTTCTGAAGGTCGCGCTATCGCTGGAACTAACGGCGAATTCGCTGCAGTAGTTTCTCTTAAGTGCGAAACTGACTTCGTTGCAGCTACCGACGGTTTCAAGACTCTTACCAACCAAATTCTCGAAGCTGCTCTTGCTGCTAAGGTTAAGACTATCGACGAAGTTAAGGAACTTAAGCTCGGCGAACGCACTGTAGCAGAACGCGTTGTAGAAGAAACCGGTAAGACTGGCGAAAAGATGGAAATCGGTGCTTACGAAGCTATCGAAGCTGCTAAGGTTATCGCTTACAACCACTTCAACGGCAAGCTCGCTGCTATCGTTGGTTTCAACAAGAACGATATCTCTGACGAAGTTGCTCGCGAAATCGCTATGCAAGTTGCTTCGATGAACCCTATCGCTGTTAACGTTGACGACGTTCCTGAATCAGTTCAGGCTCAAGAATTGGCTACAGCTGTTGAAAAGACTAAGCTCGAACTCGTTAAGAAGGCTGTTGACAACGCTCTTACTAAGGCTGGCATCAATCCTAACCTCGTTGACTCTGAAGACCACATCGCTTCTAACATCAACAAGGGTTGGTTGACCGAAGACGAAGCTGCTAAGGCTCGCGAAATCAAGGAAACTGTAGGCGCTGAAAAGGCTGCTAACCTTAACGAAGGCATGATTCAAAACATCGCTAAGGGCCGTCTTCAGAAGTTCTTCAAGGACAACGTGCTTATGGAACAAGAACTTGGCGACACTAAGGAATCAGTTGCTGCATTCCTTCAGAAGGCCGACAAGGAGCTTAAGGCTACTTGCTTCAAGCGCGTAAACCTTAACGCCGACAACTAATTCTATATCAACAAGATATTGATTCACCGAGAGGCTCGCTAATTAGCGAGTCTCTCTTTTTTTGCAAAGAACCGCTTAATAGCACGCATTATTTCATAATTTATCGCTAAATTTGCTAAATAATTAAGCGCTTATGACCACACCACAGGCTCGAATAATAGAATTACCCAAGATTCTCGACGAACGCGGCAACCTGTCGTTTATCGAGGGTTCAAACCATCTACCCTTCGACATTCGTCGCACCTACTGGATTTACGACGTGCCCGGCGGTATGTTTCGCCACGGTCACGCTTTCCGCACTCAGCAGGAATTTATAGTGGCACTTTCGGGAAGTTTCGACGTGGTGGTCAACGACGGCACCGGCGAGACCCGCTACCATATGGCTCGCTCCTACTACGGGTTATACCTGCCAGCCATGACATGGCGCAGCATCGACAATTTTAGCACAAATTCGGTTGTGCTTGTGCTTTCGTCGAGCGACTATTGCGCCGACGACTATATTCGCGATTTCGAACAATTTAAACAAATGAAAGCATGAGCGATTTCCACGGCAAAAGCACCATCGACGACTGCAAAGTCATAGCACTCCCCAAGATTCACCATCCCAATGGCAATCTAACGCTCGTGCAGAATCACCAGGAAGTGCAATTCGACATTGCACGCGTTTACTACGTATATGACGTGCCTGCAGGAGCCGACCGAGGTGGACATTCGCACAAGGAATGTTTCGAACTGCTTGTGGCTGCCACCGGGAGCTTCGATGTGGTGGTTGATGACGGTAAAGCCACTCGCCGATTCACGCTCAACCGCCCCGACCAGGCTCTGCTGATAGTGCCCGGCATCTGGCGTACGCTCCACAACTTTTCATCAGCCGCCGTTTGCCTCGTTATCGACTCACACCGTTACGACGAGAACGATTATGTGCGCGATTATCAGCAATTTACAACTATGGTAAATTCAAAATAGCCCCAATATAAGCGTTATGAAAAGATATCCGTTTCTCAATCTCAAACATGCCAATGCAGCCTACGCCGAAGATATCAAGGAAGCCGTGTGCCGAGTAATCGACTCGGGCAGATATCTCAACGGCGACGAAACTGCGGCTCTCGAAGTAGAACTTGCTCAACTCTGTGGAGTGAAGCACTGCGTGGCTGTGAGCAACGGCCTCGATGCGCTCACGCTCATCATCAGAGCCTATAAAGAGGAAGGAATCTTTGCCGACGGCGACGAGATCATCGTGCCTGCCAACACTTATATCGCTTCGGTGCTCGCCATAACACGCAATGCGCTTATACCTCGATTTGTAGATGCCGACACTGCTACGCTCAACCTCGACACTTCGAAAATCGAAGAGGTAATCAATGCTCGCACTCGTGGCATAATGCCGGTTCACCTCTACGGCACTCCATGTTGGGACGAAACTTTGAAGCAACTCGCCGAGTGCTACAATCTTGTAATAATCGAAGATAATGCCCAAGCAATAGGAGCAAAAGCGCAATGCCCGGGCATTCACAGTTCAAGCACTACCGGCGGACTCGGTCACGCTGCCGGACTTAGCTTCTACCCGACAAAAAACCTCGGCGCCCTTGGCGATGCTGGCGCTGTAACCACACATAACCACGCCATTGCACGGATAGTAAAAGCCCTCGCCAACTACGGCAGCGACCGCCGCTACCATAACGTTTTCGCAGGATATAATTGTCGCATCGACGAGATTCAGGCGGCTGCTCTGCGCGTGAAATTGCGCCACCTCGACCAAGAAACCAAGCGTCGCCGCGAAGTGGCTGAAACCTACAACCGCGAGATTCGCAACGAACTCGTAACAAAACCAACCATCTTCGGCAATATGCAGCAGGTGTGGCACCAATATGCCATCCGCATCGAGGAGCGCGACGAGTTTCGCGAATACTTGCGCATCAGCGGCATCGACACCGACGTCCACTATGCCACTCCTCCCTACTTGCAGCCCTGCTACAAGGAATATTCGCACCTGCAAATGCCTGTCACCAAGGCTATTGCCGACACCATAGTGAGTCTGCCCATCAGCGCACCCATCAGCACTCACGATGCCACCACCATAGCACAAATAATCAACGGATTCAACAGTTAAATGCCCGTGCTCGACTCACATTCGGCACGCTTAACATCATCGAAAGATCATAACACAATGTCACAAAACAAGAAATATTCACCCATAGGAGTTTTTGATTCGGGTTTCGGCGGACTCACCATTCTCAAGGAGATTCGCAAGGTGCTGCCCGACTACGATTATCTGTTTCTCGGCGATAACGCCCGCGCGCCTTACGGTTCGCGCTCATTCGACATAGTGTATCGCTTCACGCTGCAAGCAGTGAAATATCTTTTCGATCAAGGCTGCCAACTCGTAATCCTCGCCTGCAACACTGCTTCGGCTAAGGCTTTGCGCACCATTCAGCAAAACGACCTTCCACACATCGACCCATCGCGACGCGTGCTTGGCGTGATTCGACCTACAGTAGAGAAAATTGGCGAAATATCTAAAACTGGCAGCGTGGGCATCTTTGGCACTCCGGGCACCATTCAGAGCGAATCCTACAACATCGAGATTGCCAAACTTCACCCAGGATTCACCACTTCGGGGCACGCTTGCCCTATGTGGGTTCCGCTAATCGAAAATAAGGAATCGGATAATCCCGGCGCCGACTATTTCGTGGAGAAGGACATCAATCAACTCCTTGCAATGGATAATCGCATCGACACAGTCATCCTCGGCTGCACACACTATCCTCTGCTACTCAAGAAGATAGAAAAATATATGCCCCACCACATTGCTGTGATAGAGCAAGGGCCTATTGTTGCCGAAAGTCTTAAAGACTACCTCATTCGTCACGACGATATGGAGGCTCGCCTAACTAAAGGCGCCACTTGCACTTACCTCACCACCGAATCGGCTGAAAAATTCGGCGATTTGGCTTCGATTTTCCTCGGCGAAACCATCCATCCACGGCACATCGACCTATAATGGCTATTTGCCGCAAGTTTCCTCGGCGTAAATCTGCTCAAAAGCAGCTCGCAATCGCTCAGTATCGGCCATCAAGGCCCTAAATTTGGCGAGATGTTCGGCATTTGCCGACTCTGGAATGTAAAGTTTCAAATATCCACCTTCGGCATACTTCTCGGCAAGGTGCTCGAGCATGCGCTCATACTGGCTTTCCTTATCGAGATGCGGATAATGCGACAAGCCATATTGCACAGTGCGGCGAAGCGTGACATCCACATCAATCTGGCGGTCGGCTTCAGCCACTATGCGCCCGTAGATGGTACGTGGCTCGTGATGGTTCGACGCCCGATGATCCTCAACGGCATCACTCATCACAGCTATCTGCTCGGGCGTAAAAATCCGTTTCAGCACCTCATCGGCACGCACTATCTGCCCCGACACTATGTGATGACGCTCTCGCCCTTCCACCAGCCCGGTGTCGTGAAAGGCGGCTATGGCATACACCATATCCTCATCTACATCATAATGTTTTGCCAGACGCAAACTCTCATTCACCACATATCGCACATGATCTACGCGATGCGCAGCATCAAATGCCTCATAGCGCGGAATTATCTCGCGCTCTACGTATTCTTGCAATTCTCGATTCATACAGCAAAGATAACAAAAAATTCACATTCGCAACAATTAGCGCGCCCCAGCCCTGCTATTCGCAAAAAATTGCGTAACTTTGAATCGACAAAAGCACCATTATTTATAAAACCACAACAACTGATATCATCATGAAATCGATAAAATCACTCTTTATAGTATGCGCCATAGCGCTTTCTTTCGAATGTCTGGCACAAAGTCAAAACATTCGCGTGTTTTCACATCGCGGCGGCAGAATGGAATACGACGAAAACACCATCGAAGCTTTTCAAGCAAGCTACAACGTGGGCTATCGTGGCTTCGAAACCGATATTCGCATGACTAAAGACGGCGAACTGGTGATTCTCCACGATTCAAACTTGCAACGCACTTCCACCGGTTCTGGTGCCGTAGAAGAGAAAAACCGCGCCGAAATAGAGCAACTTAGCACCAAGAAGGGCAATAAAATTGCATTCCTCGACGATTTGATGCAATTTCTTAGCGACAAAAGCGGTCTGTATGTGGAATTTGAGATGAAAACTCAGCCCGAATCGCTCTACGACGAGGACCGTCTGAAAGCCTATTGCGACAAACTCTACAAGACTGTGATGGCAAATCGTCCAAACGATGCCGAATATGTGTTCACTTCGTTCGACTGTCGCACTTTGCGATGCATGCGCTCGCTGCACCCCGACGCCGATTTGCTTATGATTACTTCTAACCCTTGCGACGAGCACTCCATTGCCACTTGCCTGGCGCTGGGCATCAATCGTCTCGGTGCCAATATCAACGGCACCTCGCGCAGCGGAGTGGCACTTGCCCACAAAAAAGGCATAAAGGTATCGCTTTGGCCAGGACTATCGGTAGAGGATTTTTTGCTGGGTGCGTATCTGGGCAGCGACTTCCTCTGCACCGACATTCCCACTCAACTCAAAGCTTGGATTGAAACCAACACACATTCACTCAAAGTGACTTTCTAACCAGCATATTTAGCCATAGCACTATATGTTATACTACATAATAATAGCAATAATCATTTTTAATCTTGCCCTTAGTCTTACGCTTTCGCGACTAAATCTCAAAGCCTCTAAGCAACCAATCCCTAATCTGCTCGCCGGCATCTACAACCCTGCCGATTATCGCCGCCAGCAGGATTATCTATCACAAAAGGCAGCATTTCAGACAATCGATAGCCTCGTTTCAACGGCGGTGCTCCTTGCAATGTTCTGCCTCGGGCTTTTTGCTACATTCGACGTATGGGCAAGTGCCATTTCTCAAAATCCCATTATTAGAGCATTGGCATTTTTCGGCATTATTTACATTATTGGTTGGATTATCGACATTCCATTTGGCATCTACAGCACATTTGTCATCGAACAGCGATTCGGATTCAATAAAAGCACGCCTGGGCTATATGCCGCCGACCTTTTTAAGAACCTTCTGCTCGAATTGGTGCTGTGCGGAGCATTGCTCGCGGCTGTTGTGTGGATTTATACCTTGATTCCGCAATATTTCTGGATTGCCGCATGGGCTTGCTTGGCTGTATTTCAACTTTTGCTGCAATATTTCTACTCCGATGTAATTGTGCCTATTTTCAATAAGCAGACTCCGCTCGAAGCCGGCGAACTGCGCGATGCAATCGAGAGTTTTGCCCGCAAAGCCGACTTCAAACTCAGCAACATATATGTGCTCAACGAGTCGAAACGCACATCACACGCTAACGCCTATTTCACAGGCTTTGGCAGCCGCAAACGCATCGTGCTCTACGATAGTCTTATCGAAAAACTCAGCACTCAGGAGATTGTGGCTGTGCTTGCCCACGAAATTGGACATTACAAACATCGCCACAATATTAAAAACATCATCACTTCGCTCATTATCAGCTTGGGCATACTCGCTGCCTTCAATGCTGTGATAGCCAACGAAGCAATAGCACAAGCTGCTGGCTGCAGCACTCCATCGTTCCACGTCAACCTTGTGGTGTTCTCTCTGCTGCTCGACCCTCTGACCACGGTGCTGGGCATTGTGGGCAATGCCTTTTCGCGTCGCGATGAGTGGCAAGCCGATGAATTTGCCAAGGTTCACGGCATGGCAAGTCACCTCTCTTCGGCACTGAAATCGCTTGCTAAAAGCAATCTCTCCAACCTCACCCCTCACCCGATTTACGTAATCTTCAATTATTCTCACCCCACTATGCTGCAACGCATAGAGCACCTCACGCAGCAATAACATCTGCTATATATCGTCACAAAAACAAATAAAACTTACTTTTGTCAATGCTAATAGCTATAGTTTTAATATATTTCGCCATTCTCTACACCGTAAGCTACTTCACAGGCAGCAACGACGACAGCAACGACTCATTCTTTCGCGGCAATCGCCAATCGCCGTGGTATATGGTGGCATTCGGAATGATTGGAGCATCGGTATCTGGCATCTCCTTTGTGAGTGTACCAGGCATGGTGCTCCACTCGCAGATGACCTATATGCAGACTTGCTTGGGCTTTATCATAGGATATTTCATTGTGGCATTTGTGCTACTTCCACTCTACTATCGACTAAATCTCACCACCATTTACTCCTACCTCGGCACGCGATTCGGCCGCCGCACCTACTCCACCGGAGCATCATTTTTCATCATCTCCAAGCTCACCGGCGCTGCTCTGAAATTCTACGTGGTATGCATCTTGCTGCACGACTTTGTGCTTAAAGCCTACGGCATACCCTTCTACGTCACCGTGGTGGCGATGGTGCTTCTCATCTGGCTCTACACCCGTCGGGGAGGCATCAAGACGCTGGTTATCACCGACGTTATCCAGACAGCCTGCATGCTCGTGGCGCTGGTGCTCATTACCTACAATGTGCTCGAGGCGCTGAACCTTACTGTGCCCGAAGCCGTAAGCGCCATCTCCGACAATTCACTCAGCCGAATGTTTGTGTTCGACGATTGGATTTCGAAGCAGAACTTCTGGAAGCAATTTATCAGCGGAGCATTTATAGTGGTGGTTATGACAGGTCTCGACCAAGATATGATGCAGAAAAACCTCACCTGCAAGTCGCTTCGTGAGGCTCAGAAAGATATGTGCACCTACGGATTTGCTTTTGCTCCCGTCAATCTGCTTTTCTTGGCATTAGGCGTACTTCTCACCATGCTTGCTGCCCAGCAGGGCATCGAGATGCCTGCATCGAGCGACTCGCTGCTGCCTATGTTTGCAGCCACAGGTTCGCTCGGCACATCGGTGGTAATAATATTTACACTTGGCATTGTGGCTGCCTCATTTAGCAGCGCCGACTCGGCTCTCACATCGCTCACCACAAGTTTCTGCGTTGACATACTGCGCCGTTCGTCGCACACGCTCACTCGCCGAATAGTGCACATAGCCATGTGCGCGGCTTTTGTGCTTTTCATCCTACTTTTCCGCTATGTGAATTCCACAAGCCTCATCGATGCCATCTACATCATCTGCTCCTACACCTACGGACCGCTCTTGGGCTTGTTTGCCTTCGGACTGCTCACCAAACGAGCTACTTGCGACAAAGCCGCACCCTACATTGCTGTGGCTGCGCCTCTGCTCTGCTACGCCATCGACCGCTTCACATCATCGCAGTTTGGATATAGTTTCGGCTACGAACTTTTGCTTCTCAACGGAGCCCTCACATTTGCAGGTCTTTATCTATTCCGCAGCCGCGAAACCATAGCCAAGGCGTGATTATATCTTATCGAGGGTGTTGTCGTCGGACATCAGAGCACCGCATCGGCGGCAGAAATTGGCTTCCTTGTCATATTCTTCAAATCCGCATCGCGGGCAGATGTGCACATTCTTGCCTCTGCGTCGAACCTGAATCTTGCGGTTTTCGTCAGCCATCGTGGCAGTAACTATGCCTGTAGGCACGGCTATGATGGTGTAACCGAAGAGCATCACACACGCCGAGATAAACTTGCCGAGCGTAGAGATTGGCGTAATATCGCCATATCCCACAGTGGTCATCGTCACTATGCTCCAATAGATGCCGTTAGGGATATTATTGAACTCCGGATTGCCCGCATACGATTCTACCATATACATTATTGTGCCCAAGCAAATGTTTACAATAAACACAAACAGGAAAAACACCATAATCTTCTTTGCACTCTTCTGCAACGAACGCAGCAGCATATTCCCCTCATTAAGGAAGTTAAACAGTTTGAACACGCGGAACACTCTCACCAATCGGAATGCCCTAATCACTATCATAAATCGAGCGCCGTGGTAGAAAAAGCCAAGATAAACGGGCAAAATCGACACAAGGTCAACTATTCCGAAGAAACTGAAAATATACTTCTTAGGATTAGGCGAGCAATAGATGCGCAGCAGATATTCGAGCGTAAAAAACACTGTAAACACTATCTCAAACACTATCAACGTGGATCTGAGCCAAAAAATCTCGATGAATGTTTGAAAAATGGTCATCACCACACTCAGCGTAATTGCCAATATCAACACCACATCGAAGGCTTTGCCCATTGGTGTCTCTGTGCCGAATATTATCTCATATAATTTGTCCTTTAACTCCTGATTGTGAAGGAAATCTTTCTTTATATCTATCATATTTGTATTGTTTCGTGGGTATCCAATCTTCAAATATAATAAAAATCGCACAATTTTGCTTCCATTTAGCTTAGCTATTATCTCTTTCAACAAAAATAAGTATATTTGTAGCACAATTATTTTACGACACTACATATATTATATGCGCAAATTCTATTATTGGGCTTTTTACCTAATGGCTATTGTTCTTGGCTCTTGTTCGTCGGAGACGCACTATGAGCCTCAAAACGGCGACCTGTTTTTCGTGGTGGCTAACTCCTCAAATGTGTCGAAAGCCATCTCCGACGCCACCGCTTGGAACGATTCGATTAAGTTCGACCATGTGGCTATAGTTGCCGTAGATGAAAAAGGTCCGTACATCCTCGAAGCCTCAAGCCGTCGCGACGTCTCGCGCACAGAATGGAACACATTTATCGAAAATGCGCCTAAAGTTAACGGCAAACCCGGCATAGTGGTGAAGCGACTAAACGTGCCTTTCGATGCCGATATGGTTATTTCATTGGCTAAATCGCACATTGGCGAGAAATACGATTGGTCGTATCGCCACAAAAATGGCAAGATGTATTGCTCCGAACTCGTATATGAGTGCTTCCTCAATCCCGACGGCAGCCACATATTCATTGCCCAACCTATGAATTTCCGCGACAAAGATGGATACATGCCTCGATTCTGGCGTGAACTCTTCGAGCGAATTGGTGAAGAAATTCCAGAAGGCTTGCCCGGAACCAACCCCAACGATATGTCGAAAGAAGATTGCCTCGACGAAGTATATCTATTCTTCTAATTCGCCACTACCCCAATAGCCATATAACCTACAAAGTGCGATAGCCATTGTTTCAATTTTATGAAGAAATCGCACACTACATTGTTAAAATATCAAAATTTATGTCACTAAACTTATAATATATGTATTATTGTTCTATATTTGTAGAAGAATACCATTGAATAAGATTTTATCACAATAAACCTTTAATATTAACCTTTTTAAGCTACAATAAGCATGAGAAAATTACTTAGACGCATTGTTACTGTTGGCGTAGCTTTAGCTACGTTAGTTGTTAATGCTCAGACCCTAACGCAAGAATGGGTTTACAAGACCGACATTCCTGCAGCTGGTGATGCCAAATGGGGCTGCGGCAAACAAGGCCAAATTTGGGTCAGCAACACTACTGCCCAAAAACTTATTTATTGGGACGCTGAAGGCATGCATACTCTCGAAGTGGGCACTGCTGGTCCTGCAATCTGTGTAGATGACGCCGGCAACGTCATCGTAAGCACCACTCTCTGGAGTGCTGCTGCTACTGCACTTAAGGTTCTACCTAAAGGCGCTTCTGAACTTCAAGATTTAGCCGTTACGCTTCCCGAAGGCGTAACTGCTGCTGCAATGAAATTTTTAGGCCGCGCTGTGGGCGACGTTATGTCGGAAAATGGTGGCGCATTCTGCGAATTCCCTAATGGCAACACCAAAGTAGCCAAGATTTTCGTGGCTAACGGCGCACAAGTGGCTGAAAAATCGGCTGCTTTCGATGCTGGCGCTACTGCCGACTCTGAAGGTTTGGCTCTTCTGCTCGGCAAAGATCCTAACGGAACTGCTATCGCATCGCGTGTTCGCGGCAACAAGGATTTCAACCTCGACGGCACTGCTTTGGCTCGCCTAAACATCAACACCACTCAAGGCGGTGACGTATTCTTGATTGGCGATAAGATGTATTCGCTTGAGCCTGTTGGCGCTACTGCTTATGTCGATGCATTCGAAGTAGTTGACCGCTCGGGCGACGCTCCTGTGGTTATCGCTTCGCACGAAGCCGAATTTGCAACAGCTGCAGCTAAGCCTAACCCTTGCTGCTTATCGGCTGAAGTAATCGACGACTACACTGTGAACATCTACCAGTACGTTCCAGGTCAAATGGCTGCTAAGTACGTCTTGGCTTTACCTAAACCTATGCCTAAGCTCGAAGCTCGCAATGCTTATGCCTACGACATAGTGGTAGAAAGCGGAGAAACTGAATACACCGTAACCTATCGCCTCAACGCTCCAGCTTCGGCTGTGAAAGTGCAGCTCGTGAGCGAAGGCGAGGTATATAAGGAATATGAAGGAACCACCTTGGCAGAATATGCCAACGAGGAAATGACTGCCGTCAACAACCTCAACACTGTTAAGATTCCTGCTTCCGACCTCTTGGTGAATGCTAATACCAAATTCCAAGTATCGGTGGTGAGCGATGTGGTTAGCACTCCTACTGCTCACAGCACTATCTACAGCTTCTGGTCGCCATACGGCGCTGTTGTTGACAACAATCCCGACAGCAAGCACTTTGGCCGCTTGCTCGTAACCGAAGCTCAAAGTTCACTTCCTGCCACCGGTTACCATAGCTCAACTGGCGAAAACGGCATCGGTACTGGTATCTACGCATTCGACCAGACTTTCCTTCCTATCAAGAACTCTGAAGGAAAATATGGCTTCTTGGCTGGTATGGAACGCGAAGATGGCACTTATGCAGGCGTTTCTACCGTAATCTACGATTTTAAGCGACTTGCAATTGCCGATGACGGACGTATGTTCGTATCTCGTGCCGGCGTTAAGGGTTCTGGTGTTTGGGAACTTAACCCCGACAACCTTGAAGCTGGTGCAACTCCTATATTCACAGGCAATCTCGGCGAAAACGGCATGATTACCGATGCCGATGGCAACATCGTTTCCGGTCCTGCCACTGCCATGGACGTTGTGGGCAGCAAGTGGGGTTTGAAATTGGCTATCGTAAGCTGCACTGGCGGCTACGCACTTTCTAAGCCAAGCCACAAGGTATATGTTTACAATCTTGGCGTACAAAAGAACTGGGACATGGCTCCTTCTGCAGAATTGACTTCGCTCGACAATATGTGGATTAACTCTGCAACAGTCAATTTGAGCCTCGATCCTGACGGAAATGGACTTATGGTAGGTCAATATCGTGGAACTCCAAGCGAAAGCGAACCTGCTTACAAGCATGCCACTATTTGGAACAACGAAGTTGACTATAGCGATGTCACCACTCCTGCCGGCGGTGCAGCTATGGCTTGGAATGCCGACAACACTTTGTTCGCTATGTCGACAGGCAAGGCTAAAGTTGGCGTATTTACAGTAACAAAGGGCGAAAACGGTCCTGAATTTACCAAGCTTTATGAATTTGCCACCACTTGCGGCACCAATACCAATGCTTTGGCATTCGACTATGCCAACAACTTGTATGTGGTATCGAATAGCGGTGAAAAACTCCGTTGCTTCGCACTTCCTCGCACCGACGGAGAAGTGGTTACTCCAGCCGCTGCTGCATACGATGTAACTATTTCGAGCGACGAATATCCTGCCGCTCTCTACATCATCGGCACTCCTACCAATTGGTCGCCAACCAACGGCATCAAGATGGAAAAGGGCGAAGATGGCGTATTCACCGCACAATTGGAAAATGCAGCGGCTTTCTGCAACTTCGGCTTAACAAGTGTTCTCTCATCTGATTGGGATGCTGTAAACGCAAACCGCTGGGGCTTCGAAACCGACAACCAAGAAGTTACTATCGGTACACCTCAAACTATCGTTAAGGGCACTGGCGCAATGTTGATTCAAGGCACAGCCGGTTCTACCTACGATGTAAAGGTTGACCTGAAGAACATGACATTGCTTGTTACTCTCGTTGAAGCTCCTGCTGGTTATCCTGAAAAGCTTTACATGATTGGTAGCCTCAAGGACGCTAACTGGGATATCGCTGGCGGCAAGTACGAACTCGCATCCGAAAGCGAAGGCGTTTACTCGATTAACGGCGTAGAAGTCTTAGACTCATACAATGGCAACGGTTACTTCGCATTTGGCTCAATTGCCACAAGCGATTGGGGCGCATTCAATGCTTTGCGCTACGGCCCAGCAGCAAAGGACACTCCTGTTACCCCTGGAACTGAAACAGCTATCGGAACTAACGGCGACACTTCTTATATGATTGCCGCAGGCACCTATGATGTTAAGGTTGACCTTACCACAAATCTGCTGCTTATGACTATTTCGTCAGGCATAGAATCGGTAGAAGCCGACGAAGCTCAAGTGGTGCCTGGTTCGGGCGAAATCCGCATCATCACCGATGCCGAAAACACCGTAACCTCTATCTACAACACTGCCGGTCAAGCAGTTGCCATCAACAGCGCTGAACGCGAATTCAGTGTTGCAAGCGGCATTTACGTTGTAGTAGTCAATGGCAAGTCTTATAAGGTAGCAGTTCGCTAACACGATGCTAATCGCTGCCTTGCGCATGCGATAAGACACAGATTATCATAACTAATATCTTGAGGTCCAAAGCCCATACCCGGGTTTTGGACCTCTCTTTTTTGAATCTACGCAGTAGCCACAGCACATGCTTTGCTGTTACCGAATCTTCATCTTATCGTTACAGTTTTGAAATATTTCACTCAACCTTCATAAATAACTTTGCACCGACAAAATTTTTCGAAAAAATAAGAGTATTGTTTAACCCTTACAGAACAATCAGATGAA
>CALZAF010000010.1 GCA_945612775.1 uncultured bacterium
TTATTCCCTTGAAAAAGTGTAATGAAATGAGATTATTCCCTTGAAAAAGTGTAACAAACACTTGTTTATTCGCTTGAAAAAGTGTAATTTTGGCTTTGAATAAATGTGTAATGTTATGTTAAAGAGGAAGATAGAGGCTCAACTGGCAGAATGGAAGGATTCGAGAGATAAAAAGCCATTGGTGATTAAGGGCATACGCCAATGTGGCAAAACATATATTGTTAAGAAGTTTGCTGAAGAGCATTATGAGAATATGGTGTATATGAACTTCATTCTTGAGCCTGATAAGAAGGCTGCTTTTACGGGTAATATCGATGTTGAGACCATTGTTCTCAACTTGTCGGCATTATTACCGGATAGCCGTTTTGTGCCTGGCAAGACTTGTATTATCTTCGATGAAATTCAAGATTGTAAAGAGGCAAGAACAGCCTTGAAGTCGTTTTGCATCGACGGGCGTTATGATGTTATCGCCACAGGTTCGCTCCTGGGCGTGAAAGGCTATGGAAAGAGTTCAAACAAGCAGGATGAAACGCCCGACTCCGTTCCAGTGGGTTATGAGACGATAATCGAAATGTATCCGCTTGATTTTGAAGAGTTCTTATGGGCAAGTGGCATTGGAGAAAAAGTCATTGATGCAGTGAAATCATGTTTTGTGAAAGAAACCCAAGTACCAAATGGCATTCACAATGCCATGATGGAGCTTCTTCATAGATACGTAATAGTGGGTGGATTGCCCGAAGTGGTGAATAAATTTCTCGAGACAAAGAACGTGGGGCTTGTGTATAATGTACAACGAAGGCTTTTAGCGGGGTATGAGGAGGATATGGTAAAATATGCCGACGACGCCGACAAACCTCGCATTCGCGAGTGCTTCGAGTCGATTCCGAAGCAGTTGGCTCGAGAAAATAAGAAATTTCAATATTCAGCGGTTCGCAAGGGCGCCAGAGCTTCGCAATATGTAGGCAGCATACAGTGGCTTGAAGATGCCGGCTTGGTTAGGCGCTGCTATAACACGCAGATTACCGAATTGCCGCTTGAAGGAAACTCCATGAAGGATTGCTTTAAGCTGTATGTCACTGACATAGGTCTGCTTATGGCTATGCTCGACTACGGCACTCAGGCAGATATACTCAAAGGAGATCTTTTGGGCTATAAAGGAGCCATTTTTGAGAATCTTATGGCCGATTTTTTGTGCAAGTCGGGTCAAAAATTATACTATTTTCACAAGGATAGCGGTCTCGAGTTAGATTTCTTGATGCGCTATAAGGGCGAGTGCGTGATAGTGGAAGTGAAGGCTCGCACAGGCAAGGCAAAAAGCATGGCTACCGTGTTGAAAAACAAGAATGTGTATCATGTCAACAGCGCCATAAAAATCGTACATTACAATGTCGGCCGCAATGGAGAAGTGCTTACTATTCCATTGTATATGGGATTCCTTATTGTTGACTGTTATGCCGATACCATAATCCCAGATATCGATTTAAGTCAGCTTGCCGACTTGTAGTGTCGCCTATGCGCATAATATTAAGGAGAATAGCCCTCGGCGAGGTGAGTGTGTCACTTTCGTCGGGGGCTACTGATAGAGTCGAGGGCAGTTTTAGTGCCGTCAAGGGCCTGGAGGATGATATATTTTCCTGCGTCGGGGTTGCCGTAATGGGGCTATTTCAAGAATCCTCGAGCCATTGATATCAATGCCTGCATGGTGCTGTTGGCTTGGCAGTTGCCTTCTACGTAATCAGTCTTTTCGATGTGGGTGGCTTTAATTCGCATCAAATCGCCGATGCCGTATTTGCTTAGGTCGCTCTTGGAATAAAGCTTGCAGTCTTGGCCTTGCTTCTCGTAATACACTACCAAATCTTTGCCATCGTCGAAAATGATGTGTTGCCTTACAATGACCTTGTCAGGAATGTTCACATCTTCGATGCTGATGTTGCTAACTTTCTTGGTGCTGGTTTTCGTACCTGCGAACGATGATAGACTGATGCTCATGAGCACAGCAATCATAATTGCTAAAACTTTGTTCATTTTGTTTCTGATTATTTAGTGTTAATTTCTTGAATTGTAATATTTTAGTCTTAATAGTGACGAAGTTCGTCTTTATTGAATCTGAAGCACGAAATCCATATCGTCTCATCGTCCTCGTCGAGGATAAACCACGGGTTTCGCAGCGGATTGAGGTTTCTCACCACATGCTTTTCTCTTGCAGGGGTGTTGCCCTCGGCGCACATCACAGCCACCTTGCCATTGTCGCTTCGCGCCACATCCACTATTATTACTGCGTGTCCATATTTATAGCCGTGTCGGGCGGGATAAACCAGAACATCGCCGGGCTGAACGTCCTTGATGGCGCGTGGGCGAGTCTCATGGTAGAGCGAATAGGTGCTGCAAAGCCCATACACATTTCGCATATACGCCTCGAAAGCCTTGCGTGAACTGCCGCCTGTGTATTGCATGCGTTGCCCATTCACGTTGCGAAAGGCTATTTCGCCATATCGGTGCTGGCTCCATAGATATTCAGCGCGCAGGCGCATCGTGGCATCGGCACATTGCTCGCTATTGCTCAGAATATTCTGGTCGATTACTGCCGTTGAAAGGATTTGCAGTCGGGCGTTGCCTCCAGTGTAGAGTTGCACCTTAGCACCGCGTTCCTTTAGCGGCAATGAGCGCAGATAGTGAGCGTAACTGCCTTTCGGAGCTTCCACTCTGGTGAATCCGCTTGGTGCGGGAATGTCGCCAATGGTAAGCGCATTCCAAGTGTTGCTTGTGCTCATAAAGTACCAGCCTATCGCTGCTGCGATAGCTATGAAGCCCAATGTTAATGCTATGCGTTTCATTTTATTCATACTACTTTTTTGTGACTTATTCATACTATGTTTTTCTCGTTGTGTTGATTAATTACAATGCAAATATATGGGTGAGATTTTAAAAAAAGAAGAAACGAGATGCCCGTTGTATGAACACCTCGTTTCGTTGTATGAAATGAAATTTCTATCGCTTTCGAAACACCATCCATGGCACTTTCACCCTGCCTTCCTTTGCCTTTACGGTGCCTATGCTATGAGGCTTGCCTTCGGCGTCGCGGTAGTAGCTTTGCATTGTGCCGCCGGTGATGTAGATGGCATCGATGAAGCCATATTCGCGCAGAGCATCGGCAAAGTCCCACATGGTCTCGGCGTGTCGAGTCTCGATGTAATATAAGGTGTCGCCAATTCGTCCTAAGGCTCGGCGCTCCACCTTGCCGTGAAGGAAGAATCGCGGTGGCAGCACGCCGTTCGACACGAGTATAAACTGGCGGAAGAAGCTGCCGCCTTGTGCTATGCAGTAGTCCTTAACCTTCTCATTGCGCGCAATGCCTATCACCACATTGCCGTTTGCCATGGCGCAGTAGCCCAGACGGCTCACGTCGCTCTGCATCTCCTTGCCGTTCATCACCAGCGAACCTATATATTGATTGGTAGCGGGGTCGTAGCTTGTGAAGTCGGAGCACATGCTGTAGAAATATACGTCCTTGTCGTTTTCCGACGGTTCTTCAAACGAAATTTCGCCCTTTAAGCCCCGCAGTTCATAGAAATTGAGTGCCACGCCAAGGATAGAATCGCTGCTCATCACCACCTCGGGGCGCACAGCCTCGGTTGGCTTCTGCAGTTTGGCTATATTCTGCTCCGATGTCACCGACACCGGCACGCCAAGCCTGAAATATCTTAGGTAATACCACGACCCGCTGAACACGAAGGCGCAGATTAGTGCAGTGACCACAGCCGAGCCCAAGACCCAAGGCCAGCGGCGACGGTGCACCATGGGTTCGCTCGATTTTGTAGTTTTCCCGTCGTCCTCGATTATGATGATAGGAGTTTCGCCCTCAGGCTGCCCGGGGATAAATTCAGGTTTCTCGTCGATTACTATCATCGGCTTTTCGTTGTGTTCTTCTCCTGTGAAATTCATGACTTATCTCCTTCCTGCTCCATAAGAGCCTTTAATTCCTTTAGTGCCTCTCTCGAAGCCTTAAGTTTGAAGTCGCCACGCAGCCTGCTTCCGCTCAACAGAAGCTCTTGCGAGGTGAGGTTGATTACGTAGATGTAGTTTTTGTTCACTATCAGGCTTTTGCCCACGCGCACAAAGGTGTTGTTCTTCAACTTCTGGAACACTTCATCGAAGAAGTGCAGTTTGAACGTCATCTTATGCGGCTTGCCATTGAATAGATAGACATCCGAATAGTTTCCGTCGGCTTGCACGAAAACTATGTCGTCGGTTTGCATCCTGACGAGTTCGGTAGATGTCGATATTTTAAGCCATTCCATAATAATGCTATTGCGTGTAGTGGTTATTTATCCGTTTCAGAGCAGAACGACCACAGCAAGAGTCTCTTCTGCTGGCTGTTTATCAGATTTTCAAGATAATCGAGGCCTCGGGTCGATACTGTGACGCATCCCTTGCAGCTCTTTTCGTGCAGCGGTATGTAGTCCTTCCAGCAATAGGCATCAACCCACTTCGAACTGTGTATCAGCAGTCCGCGGGCGTATGCCGTGCGGTTGTCGATGTCCAATCCGCTCAATCTGAAGCTCCTTTTGAGCCTCGTGCCGCGGTGCTTGGTGACGATAAACCTGCCAAGCGAGGAGCAGTTGCTGCAAGGACGATTGCTGAATACTGGTTTCTCGGCAGTGCTGCCCATGCCGGGTCCGTGCATGACGTAAGTGCTTGATATCACTCGGTTTTCCTTAAACGACCATACAAACAGCCGCGGAGTGCCGCTCGGTATCGAATAGTCGATAAACAAGCAGTAATCCTCGTTCAGATTGTGGCGCTTAATCACCTTCAGGGCCGCTTCTGAACGATGCTCCAGACTCTCATAATAGCCGTGGTCGGGCAGTTCGGGCAGACTCGATCCGTAATATTTATAAGCCCAATAGCCTAAAAAAGAGACTATTGCCGCCATCATCATCAGCGCTACAGCCAAGCATCCAAATACTGTTTTCCGTTTCATACTGCAAGATTTTGTCATTGCAAAAATACTCTCTTCGTAGCAAATTTCGCAATATTTACTCACAATATGTATCAACACCCCATTTTTTTGTGCAAAATCGCTTGTGGCTAAAGATTTTCCACCCTGGCGAGCAATCTGTGGCCCTGAAGCTTTCTTGGTAGAATTTGATTGAAAAGTTTAGAAAAAGGTTGTATCATTACAACCTTTTTCGATGCTATTTATTATCTTTGTGGCGAAATTATATAGTAATGCATATGAAATATCTAAATATAAATAAAGCAGTGGCGGCATGGAAGGCTTTGCAGCCGTTATCGGAGAAGGATAGAGAAAGGCTTAGCCAGCGCTTCACTGTGGACTTCAATTATAATAGTAACCACATAGAGGGCAATACTTTGACATACGGTCAAACTGAAATACTCTTGCTTTTTGGCAAAGTGATAGGCGAGGCCGATGTGCGCGATGTGCAAGAGATGGCTGCAAGCAATGTTGGGCTAAAGATGATGAAGGAGGAAGCCAAGGTTAAAGAGACGCCGTTGACGCAGAGTTTTATAAGAACGCTGCATAAAACCTTATTGCGAGAGGATTACAAGGTGTATCGTGATTTGCCGGGCGGCATTCAGACGAGTTATGTGATACATGCCGGACAATATAAGACAAGGCCAAATAGCGTAATAACCCGGTATGGCGATCGATTTGAATATGCTTCGCCCGAAGAAACACCAAGTTTGATGGCAGATTTGGTGGATTGGTATAACCAGGCGGAGCAAGAGGGCAAACTCTCTCCTGTAGAGTTGGCTGCGCTATTTCATTACCGCTACATTCGCATTCATCCATTCGAAGATGGTAATGGCAGAATTGCTCGACTGATGGTAAACTTTATTCTAACTCGCCACGACTATCCAATGGTTGTGGTTCGGAGCCGTAAAAAGAGTGAATATCTCGAAGCTTTGCATCAAACCGACCTTGAAGTAGGACCAGTGCCCATCGATGGTGCTCATGCAGAGATAAATGAAATTCGCCCGTTCTTGAAATATTTCAATCAACTGGTGGCAACCGAAGTGTATAATGATGTGTTGTTTGTGAGCGAGAAAAATGATAACGTATGGTGGTATGATGGCGAACGAATTACGTTCCGTACGCCTAATTACACCAAAATACTAAATGCTATGCGCACGCAGCCGTCGTTGACGCTTGCCGAGATGAAAGAAATCACCGGCATAAGCACTGCAGCCATCCAGAAATTGCTCGGACAGTTGGTGCAGAAAAACTATGTGGAGCGCAACGAGAAAAATGGCAGTTGGAGGGTTTATTTGACTCAGTGAGTTCTTCTGTATGATTACTTGCCGTGCTGCGGTTTATTGCTCTATGGTTTTTTTTTGAAAAAGTTTAGAAAAAGGTTGTAATCTTACAACCTTTTTTGATGTTTTTTTATCGATTATCTTGCTCTGAGGCGGGTTGGGGAAGTTCATATACTTCCATAATGCCGAGCATTTATTTGCAGGCTATTGTGAATTTTGAATGACGGTTAGTTTTGATTTATTGAAATATTTTTTATTAAATTTGTGGTTCATTAAGAGTAAATGTTTGCTTATATCATAAATCAAATGTCAGAAACCACAATAATAAATAGAAGTTTAATAACATTCTACAATAGAGCAAAATGTGCTGCAGGTTGGTGCTTGGCTGTGTGCCTTGCTTTGACGGCTTCGCTGAGCTATGCTGCTGTGAATAAGTATGATAGCCTGATTGCCGACTTCGATGCCAAGCCCTCGGTGACTATTGCCAATAAGTTCTTCAAGGCTATGCTCGATGAGGAACTTATGGATGAAGAATATGTGCTTGGCAATGCTACGCCCATCGACTCGGTGTGCCAAGAGTTCTACTATTGGGCAGGCGAGTGGCTAAATGAGTGCCAAGAATATGAGCGAGCTCGCACCTACGGCGTTAAGGCGCTGAAGTTATATAAATATAATAATGACGAGAAGGCATATTGCCTCAATCTATTGGGCGTGGTGAGTGTGCGCCTCGGCGACTTCGCCAGCGGCGTGAGCTACACCAAGCAGTGCGTGGATATCGATATGCAGAGCGGCGATAACGACCGTATAGCCTTGAGTCTTAGCACATTGGCTGGAACATACATTGCTGCCGACAAGCCACAAGATGCCGAGAAATACATTATGATGGGGCTCGAATATGCTGCTAAGGGCAAAAACACCCTTCGTCAGACCATTTTGCTCGGTATGGCGTCGGAGGTGAACTATAAGACCGGCGACTACGCCAAGGCGCTCAACTTTGCCGAGAAGGCTTATCAGCTCGATTCGGTGGCTGCGCGTTGGCCGCGTGCTGCCATACGCCTTTCGCAGATTGCCACCGCGCTCATCGGTTTGGAGCGTTATGCCGAAGCCGAAGCCACCTTCGAGAAGGCGTTTCCGCTACTTCGCGATGCCAACAATTACCATTCGCTTGCCATCGACTATAATCATTTGGGATTTATGATGCTAAAGCAGGCCCGCCATGGCGATGCTGTTCCTTATTTTAAGGAGGCAAGCCGACTGTTTGCTGCTATGGGCGACCTATATAACCAAGTGCATGCCCAAAAGGGACTTTATGAGAGCTATTGGGAAATCGATCGCGATAGCGCCCGAATAGCACTCGAGCGCTTCAATGAGCTGAAAGATTCGCTCTATCATCAAGCTTCAGCCGATGCCTTGGCGCGATATAGCGTGGAGTTCGACACCGACCGCCTCAAGGATGAGGTGGCAAAGCATAGCCATGCACGCAAGCGCGATTTGGCATTGGCAGCTGTGCTTATAGTTTTGGTTGCAGGCGGCAGCGTGGTGTGGTATCGCCGCAAATTGCGCCGATATCGTGCCGAGATGCAGCTCTTGATGGCGAAAATTGAGGAAATCAATGCCTCGATGGCTTCGCAAAGTTCCGCGCTGACCGAAGTGGCATCTACTGCCGACACCCCAGCCGAAATCGCCGCTACGGCTGAGTCGGAACAGTCCGCCGAGGCTGAATCGGAAGTCACTGCGTCACATTTAGAGCGAATGGTGGTGCAAGCCGTAAACGAAGGCATGGCAAATTGCGAAATTAGCGTGGCTCAGATAGCCAATCGTTTGAATATGGGCGAGCAGACCTTCCGCCGCCGCTTCGTAGAGGCAACAGGCCGTCAGCCCAAGAGCTTTATTTCAGCCATTCAGATGGAGCGTGCAGTCACGTTGCTCACCAGCAAGCAGTTGACCATAGGCGAGGTGGCTCGTGAGTGCGGATTTGAAGAACTGAGCGCATTTTCTCACTCTTTCAAGCGAGCTTTCGGCTGTGCGCCTACCGAATATCGAGCCCAGCAAGCTAAGACGAAAGAATCGTAATCTACTTCATTTTTTAATATTTGTTTACCGTCATCCTTCCAACCGGGTGGCGGTATTTTTTTTGCTTATTTGGCGGTTTCTGCAGCAAGGAGGATAGGGTTAGATTGCTTTTCCCATGTTTGATAGTTTTTTACAAACTATTGTAAATTTTTTACAACACCCCAAAAGGGGCTAAACTTTATTTTTGCTAATAAAACTAATAGTTCTTAGAGGAGTAAAGCAGCCAATCCTTATAATCCTATCGATATGAAACAACATCAACTACATTCCCTTGCCAATATTCTTGGAGCCTTCAACGAAATCGGAGAAGAGCACCTGCAGTTTGTGCTTCGCCTTGTGCATCTTGTCAAGACCTCGATATCGACGCGAGAGCATAGTGTAACTGCTTTGGCATCGCGTTTGGGCTTGGGCGAGCAGACTTTTCGCCGCCGTGTGCTTCATGCTACAGGAAAATCGCCCAAACAGCTGATTCTGGCGATACAAATGCACGAAGCATCGCGGCTTTTGGTGGAGGAACCACACCTCATGATTCGTGATGTGGCACTCAGGTGCGGATTTGAGGAAACAAGCTTTTTCTCGCATGCTTTTAAGAAGTGGAGCGGCATGTCGCCGATGCAATTTCGCGAAAATCGGCAGGCTGATCGGTTTATCAAAGGTGTGATAAATGATAAATCCGTGGCCGTAAATGATAAATTTGACGAAAGTGCTGATGAAGTCGTTGATTTTTAATCGAATCGTCAAAAGATTGTAAGATTTTTACAACTGCCCAATCATCCATCTTAAATAATTTTGTGACAAAGAGTAAGTCAAATTTAGTCATCGAACCCAGTCTAATCGCTATATCTATCATCGTTATGACCCCAAAAGAATGCATACTCATATCGGCAATTATTATGGTGCTTGGCTGCAGCTTCGAAGCTGTGGCTAAGAGCGATGTTGAGTGGTTGGGCGGAACGGTTTTCGACTTTGGAGAAATCGGCGAAAGCGAAGGCGCAGTGAGCCACCGATTCGCATGGCGCAACTTGAGCAGTGAGGCTATGAGCGTGCTGTCGGCAACGGGCAAATGCAGCTGCACCACCGCCACATTTGCCGCCGCGACGGTGCAAGCCGGCGACACATCGAGCGTGGTGGTGACTTTCGACCCCAAGGATAAGGTGGGCGACTTCAAGCAGCGCGTCACAGTGCGCTTCGGGTCGCAGCCAGCCGCCAATTATCTGTTTGTGAAGGGCAGAATCCTCACATCGCAGATGCGCATTAGGCGCGATTTCCCAATCGAGGTAGGGCAGGTGCGAATCAGTCGCGACACGCTCGCCATCGACCTCAATGCCATTGGCGCTCGCAGCAAAATCTCGGTTTCGCTGCCGTGTGTCAATCAAGGCGATACCACAATAGAGCCAAAGGTGCTTGGCGAAGTGCCAGGCATCGAAACCGAAGTGATTCCAGCTAAAGTGCCGCCCGGCGAGCGCTTTTCGCTGGTTTTCTCAGGTAAACGCAAAGCCCTGCAGAAGCTGACGGGTAACCACAACTTTAGGTTATGTGTAGGCGAAAGCGATGAAGAGGCTTGTAATATCACAATTAGCATAAAATGAGATTATAAAAATAAGTATTAACGATTATCTACAAAAAAGAAAACATGAAAAAGTACTTACTATTAACTGCCGTTTTTCTGGCGAGTGTATTTAGTATGCACGCGCGAGATTTTACGGATCCGGGTAATGCTTATCAAATCCACGAAGTGTTGTACGTGGCATTTAAGCTGCCCTCGGGCGAATTATTGGGCAGTGTCAACGGCCAGTATTCAACGCCAAAACTCGGAGCGTTCGTCGATGGCACATGTCGTGCAGTGGCTGTGCAGGAAACGGCGGGCACTACCACAGCGACCTATTTGTTTACATTAAACATGGGTGTTACCGCTGCTGATGCTGGCAAAACTGTGACTTTGGCACTCAATTGTGAAGGCACTGAGTACACGTTCGAAACAAATCTCACTCTTACTGGTAGCGAAGGCACTCTTGCTGGAAATTATCCATCAAATCCTTACTACGTAACTTTCAACCCAGTGGAAAGTGTATCGGCAGATAGCCGTATCGACATTAATATGGGCGAAACCCTTGATTTGATGACCGTGATGAAGTTTGTGGGCAAAGAAGCTAATGCTGTTGCTACTATGCCTGATGCCATCACTTGGGATTTCATGAATTCGAGCGACTATTTCACTGTTGCAGACAATGTGCTCACTCCTAAAGCACCAAATATGGAAGGACTCCATCTTGGCTACAGTTTCTCAGCTGGTGCTAATAGTATAAATGGCAGCTTCCAAGTGTATGTGCATCAGCCTATTACTGGCATTGCAATCAACACCGCCGATTATCCAGAATCCACAATCACCGTGAATGAAGGTGCGATTGACGAACTTAACTCTCAACTTGCTAATATCCTGGTGATTACTCCTGAAAATGCCACTGAAAGTGTAGAATGGAAGCTGACAGAAGGCGACGCTGAAGGCCTAAAGCTCGAAAACGGTTTGTGGAATCCAGTGACTAAAGGCACATATAAAATGCGGGCATCTGCTCCAAATGTAACTCCAGTTGAAGTAACGGTGATTGTATTGAGACCAGCAATGAGGTTGATTCAATCAATAACCGAACTCAATGTGATTGTAGGCGACGAAGTGACTCAATATCTGCCTTACACATTCACTATTTCACCAGAGGATGCTTCTCATCAGTTCGATTATGTAACTTATGAAATCCCAGAAGGTACTACAGACAACTATCTTGTGAAGAATGAAAATGGCACTATCACAGCATTGGCTGCTGGTACGGCTACTATACTTATTAAGCACGCCGACATTGAGAGTACTTACCAAGTGACTATTAACGTGAAAGATTTCCCAAAAGCTGAAGATTACACTATCAATGCTGACCCATTGTCGATTTCTCTCAAGTCATCGGAATTGAGCACCTTAGATTTGACAACCGACTTGACAAGCAATGTGATTGGCAACTCAGCATTCATGAAAGTTTCTTTCCCACAAGCATTCGAGTTCGCTGAAGTAAACGAAACCCCAATTCTTGAACATTCGGCAGCTGCATCTGGTATTACTGCTAAAACTTACGGTTCGACCACAGTTAAGTGGACATATAGCACAAAGGCAGCTAAGTTGGAAACAACTGAAAATGGCACAACGCTCAACGAGGGAGCACCATACGTAGCCACCATCTCTTATGCCCTCAATATCGTGGAAGGTCTAAACAGCATCGATGTGATAGGCGTAGTAGCCGGTCTAACCGATGGCGACGTGGTTCTCAAGCTTGTGACCAATCCTGAAGGTATGCTTCTTGATGAAAATGATATCGCATGGAGCTTATCAGACCAAAACAATCAGAATGACGGACCAGTATTTGAACTTGGCACCCGTGTTGAAGGCAAGAATGAATGGAACGTAACACCACTGCGCATCTGCAACAATGCAGTTATTGGATTGGATTACAGCGACAAGGATGTGCAGGTAGATACCGCTAAGGTGACTATCACTCAACGCCTTACACTCAAGGAAGGTTGGAGCTGGCCATCGCTCTATGCAGGCGGCATCAGCGGACAGACATTCATCGAATTGTTTGGAGACGATGTTCAAGCAGTTCGTTCTCGCACTCAAATCACTTACAACGACCCTGCATACGGTTTCTTCGGCAACCTCACTGCCATGACCACCGACCAGGGCTATAAGATGCAAATCAAGACTGGTAGCACCCTTAATATTTTGGTGCCAAACGATGGAAGCTATACAAATAGTGAAGCACGTTCGGTTACCTTAGATCCACTTTGGAACTGGGTAAGCAATCCATATTGCACAGCACACAGCCTTTCGGATGTGTTTGGCAGCGTAACTTTGGCTGCAGATTCTGAAATCCGCGGCAAGGACAGCTTTGCTACTTACACAGGAACTGGATGGGAAGGCTCGCTCACCACTATCGTACCAGGCGAAGCTTACCTAATCTATAATGCTGGAGAACAAGTGTCTGCTACATTGCCTGCAGAAAACAGTTTTGCTCAGACTTCTACATCAGAAGCAAGCGGACAGCAAGAAGAAATCTACGGCAGTGCAAAATCGGTATGGGAATACGACGGTTCTCGTTTCGCCGACAATATGAGCATCATCGCTAAGGGCACTTCAGCCCTCGAACCAAACCGCTACAGCATCGGCGCATTCGTGGCAGGTGAATGTCGTGGCGAAGGTAAGATGATAGGCGAACGCTTCTATATCACCGTACACGGAGCAACTGGCGACAAGATTGAACTTAAACTCTACGATAAGATAGCAGATGAGATAATCGACATTGCAAGTGTATTGAACTTTGCAAGCAGTGCAGGTACCTACAGCCAACCATACCCAATCGATACCAACAACGTATCGGGCATCAACGATGTTAATGCCGAAGGTGGCGTGGTGGTAAACATCGATGGCGACAACATCGTGGTATGCGGTGCTGAAGAAGGCGATGTTAAGGTTTACAACGCATGTGGTATGCAAGTTCCTGCTACAGGCATCTCATCGGGTGTATATCTTGTTAAGGTAAACACTCCACAAGGTGTAGTAACCAAAAAGATTATTAAGAAGTAATCGACCGAAAACCCAACGCTAAAGCATAAAGCGTAAGCAATATTCCGCAATCCTGCGTCCTCAAAGGCTGCAAAAGCTTTGGGGACGTGGTGATTGAGGATTAAAAATAGCCTACTCAGAGAGATGGCGCAACCATATAACATATTTACTAATATTGATATTAATTTTCTTAAAAAATAGCGAAACACAATGAATCGTAACATGCCAAGGTTTATTCAAAGATTGCCACATAGATTTACGGCCATAGTCATGGCCTGTGCGATGGGCATTGTGTCAGTTTTCGCACAAAATATCTCGCAGATAGCCGATAGCGACCCGCTGATTATTACCGGTTCGATAGGTACTAACAACACCTACTACCACACTACGGGTGGCAGTGGCTATATGTCGCCGTTGAGCAATAGCATTTTTGCTAACCTCAACATTAACGTTTACGGGTTCTCGTTGCCTTTTTCGATATATTTCTCCAACGATAACCTGAATTTCACCTATCCGCAATTTTCATTCAGTTTGAGCCCAAGCTATAAGAATTTCACAGCACACTTGGGCCAATCCACCATACCTTTCTCCAATTATGTGCTAAATATGTCGTTCAACGGCGTAGGACTTGAATATAAGTCGAGCAAATATCGTGCAGCGGGATTCTTCGGCGTGCTGCGCCGTGCCATCAACGACGATCCCGAGGACCCAAATCCACGCCGCCCACAATATCGCCGCTACGGATGGGGATTCTCTACCGGATATGGCAGCGGTGCCAACTCCATCGACATCTATTTACTCCGAGCCTACGATTCCGAAGGTTCGCTCAACGATATATGGCGCGAGCAGCTGCAATCGCAAGAAAACCTTGTGCTTGGCGTAAAAGGCCGCGTGAGCTATAAAAACCGCTTGTCGCTAACAGCCAATGTGGCAACATCGGCATTCACAGCCGACAAAAATTCGCCAAAAGTTACCGCAGGCGAGGCTACCCGCTTCGACAAGGTGTTTGATGCAAAATACACATCGCGAGTGCGCTTCGCCGGCGATGCTTCGCTATCATTGTCGTTGCCCTGGGTCAATGCCTCGGTTACATATAAGATGATTCAGCCCGACTATGTGTCGCTGGGTACTTATTACACCACCAACAACTATCACAGCCTCGGCGTGAGCCTATCGACCACGCTATTCAGGCAGATTATGCTCTCCGGCTCGTTCTCAGGCCAGTCGGACAACCTGAGCAAGCAGAAACTCTATACCACCAAGGGATATGTGTATAACGCCATGGCGGCTTGGAACAAGGGCAATTTCTCCGTTTCGGCAATGTATAACGGCTATCTGCAAGCGCAGAGCGACGGTACAGCGCCAGTTAACGACACCACCGAGGTGCACCGCGTGCTGCACAGTGTGAGCTTGATGCCCTCGTATTCGTTCGCGGGAACCGACCTCGACCACTCGGTGTCGCTATCGGGCAACTATACCATGAATAAGGACCTCAACCGCTTCTCGATAGGGCAGAGCGACGTTAATACCATGGCTCTCGGCGCATCGTATATGATGAACGTGAAGCCTTGGGAAACAAGTTTCACACTCTCGCTAAGCCATCAAGAGACCAAGGGATTTAATTCACGCTACCGCTCCGATGTGGCTTCGCTTAGCACCGGGCGATCGTTCCTGAAAGATAAAAACCTGAATGCTTCAGCCACAGTGTCGCTGAGCTACAACGAAGTGCAGCATTTGTCGAAAAGCCTCTCGGTGGGCTTAGACCTCTCGGCTGGATATACGCTCAAGAAGTATCACACCTTCTCGCTGAGCGGATCGGTGAGCAAATATGGCGATGTAAACATCTCCAAGACCCGTAGCGGTCTCGATGCTACCGACATAAGGGTCTCGCTCAACTACCTCTACACCTTCACACTCTTAAATATCTCAAAAAAGAAAGGAAATAAGAAATGAAACGATACGCAGCCTACATAATAATGATGTTAGCCTCGATAGCAGCCACTGCTCAGAATATGGGCTTCGGCACTAATATGGGGCAACCGCACCATCCAGCCACGGTGATTACCCGCGTGAAGGCTCCCGAATGGATTCAGCCCATTCGCGTAGCCGACTATAGCGACCCCGAGGTGGCTACCCTGAATGCCGAGCTGCCAATGCTGCAATGGCTGCCTGTGGTGGCTGAAGGCGTGGCTATGGCAGGCATCACCTACGACCTGTGTATCGTGCGATTGATGCCCGACCAGGCGCCCGATCAAGCCATACGCCGCAATCCTAAGGTGTATGAGAAAAAGTCGCTGATGGTGCCTCAATGCCTTCTGCCCAAGCAGGTGATGAGCGCCTTTGAGCCCGAAGCCACCTACGTGGCGCAAGTGAGGGCAAAACTTCCGCCCGGAGGGCAGAATGTGCAACTGATAGATGGCGGCCGCAGCGCTCTAATGCTGTTTAAGGTAGCTCCAGCCGCATCATCCAACCAACCTAACGAATAAGACATGAGTAATAACTTAGATATCATACCGATGAGACTCAAAAGATATTTCACTACACTACTTTTTGCTATCGTTGCAGTCGTAGCAGCCTTAGCCGAGGAAGTAATAGTAACGGTAACGCCGTTGCGCCCGATATTGCCGCCGCAAGTGATGCTCTACATCTCTAATCCGGGGCAATATTTCAGCCTATCGGTGCAAAACACTACCGATGAGGTGCAAGCCATATACTTCGGCGCAGAAATCCGTCAGCTCACCCCAGCACCCGACATCGAGATAATCGTGCCAGGCAAGACTATGCCGCGTGTGCCTGTGGAAGTGCCTGCCGGAGGCTCGAAGATGATGACTGCCGCCGAGATGCGCACCATGTTCAACCATGTGCAGATGGGCGACGTGGTAATGCCGCAGGGCATTTTCGAATCAGCCACATCCAACTCATTCGGCAATCTGCCCGAAGGCGACTACGAGATAATAATCTCGGCTTATAAGTGGGATCCATCGCTCAAGTCGCCGGTGCTCATCAGCAACCCTATGATGAGCAAGGCGTTGTTCAAGGTATGTTATCAAGGCAATGCTCCGCAATGGACCATGCCGGTGGATATGGGCGACTTTGAGAACGGAATAGCTTCGCTGTCGCAGCAAACACCGCTGATGATGTGGATGGCTCCGGTGGTCAACTGCTCGTCGATGGCGCACACTTTCACCTACGACCTCAAGATAGTTCAGCTTATGCCATTGCAAGCGCCCGAAGAAGCCATCGAGCGCAACCCTGTGGTATATCAAGCTCCATCGCTTACCATGCCACAGTGCATGATTCCGCTCACTGTATTCAACAATTTATCGCCCCTCGAAACCTATGTGGCTCAAATCACAGCATATTCCAATGCCACTCAAGTGGGCTCACTCGACTACATCGAGCTGTTGAACAACGGCAAGAGCGAATTGCGACTATTCAAGATAAAAGACTTCTCAGGCCATGAAAATGAAATAACCAAATACTCTGTTCCTCAACTGGTGAGTCCGGTTCGCGCGGGAGGTGTCAGCAAGTTTGCTACTTTAGACCCCTCGATGCCGGTGGTGGAATGGACCGAGCCGGTGCGCACCGGATTCATGGGCCGCAGCGTTGCGTTCTCTTACACCATACGCATAGTAGAGCCTACTCCTGAGTATGATAATACCCCTGATGGCATCCGCCGTGCGCTCGACGAACTCAAGCCAGTGTTTGAGATAGATGGCGTGCGTCATCTGAAGTATAATCTCCCCGACGAAACGGTTAAAAAGCTCGATCCGAGTCAAAAATATCTGCTCGAGGTAGTAGCCCGTCCAGATACCACCTACGGAGCCTACGAGCAATTTGAATTTGCCGACGAGGGTAGAAGTTTGCCTTCGATTTTCGCTTGTCAGACGGCTTTTGTGTCGGCTCCGCGATTTGAAGTGCCTAAGCCATTCTCTCAGATTGACTATTATGACGGAATGGACCTTAACAAGGTGGCAGAACGCATCTATAAGGACAATGCCACTATCAAGTGGACTGCGCCCAAGGTGCAAGGCGACCTCGAACCATCGCTGGAGTTCGTTTACGACCTGAAGATAGTGAAACCTACCGGCGACTATGGCATAACCAAGGAGTCGATGTCGCAAGCCCTCGACGAACTCGATGCAGAATACGAAAAGACTGGCATAACTGCCACCAGCTTCACCTTGCCGGAGAGTGTCTTCAGCACTCTTGAGTCAACGCATGCCTACTTAATGCGAGTAACGGCACGCATCAGCGGCAACAGCGCAAAGCTCGGTCAAGTGGCGATAGCAAATGATGGCAAGAGCGAAGCCGCCATTGTGGCATTCTCACAGAGTGCAGAGCCTACAACCTATGGCACAGCCGAATTCATCTCACCCAAGCCATGCACCGAACTCTTTAACGAGAGAACGGCTTTCATGTCGATTAATAGCCCCAAATTCACATGGAATGAGCCGGAGATGACCGGTGAAAAGGCCGAAGCGGTGAAATTTACCTACAATCTCAAGATTGTGTCGCCGTCGGATGCCGAGGATGAGGAAGAATACGAACCAACCCTCGATGGCGCTAAAAAAGCCATTGCCGAACTCGAGTCGCTGCACGAAGTAAGTATAAGCAAATCCACAAGCTATACTTTGCCCGATTCGATACTTAAGACTATGCGAAAAGGGGCAATCTATGTAGCACGATTGCGTGCCGTCCCCGACACCACATCGGTAGGCAAAGACTATAAATATAAGAATTACGGATTCTCGATTCCTACGTTGTTCGCATTGACCGATTCCGATGTCGAAGACCTATCGGACGGAAGTGTGATTTACGACGATTCGGTGTATAACTTCACTACACCTGAAATCATATCGCCGCGCTATGACCCCGACGACGGTGCCCGCAAGGAATTTTTAGGCAACGATATCGAGGTGGAATGGCGTAAGCCTGAATATTTAGGCGGCGGTGGCGTCGAGCCCGACACCATACAGTTTGCCTACGACATCGAGCTTTATAGCAATAAGGAATACATCTCGCGCAAGGAAATGCTCGAGAAAGAGCCTATTTTCTCGATTAAAGACGTAAAATCGTTTGCCGACACCCTCCGTTGGGACAAGATTGAGTCGCTTGTGAATAAGGGCGACTATATGATGCTTCGCATTAAGCCAAAGGCTGTTAACGACACCACAGTGGTGTTTGTTGGCGACTCGCTCAATGTGATAGACTTCGGTATGTCGGAGCTCTTCACTCACCGCTACTTCCAGTGCGCTAATCAGGTGGATATCACCAATGAGACCCCCACTTCGCGCACCGTAGATGACCTCAAGGGCAAGAGCATACGAATAGGCGAATACGAACTTGTGCTCGACGGCGAATTGACTGCTATAGACGGCAAACCGGGTCACTTCAAGGGCAATGGTCACGTGATTTGGGAACCTCTATTGCTCACCTGGAAGCTCGCCGTGAAGTTTGATGACATAGCGGTGAATACCGACGACAGAGTGTTTGAAGGTAATGTAGAAACTTGGGGCGGTCCGGAAAACAAGATGCCGAGTTCGGAAGTGGTGGATAAACTGTTCTCCGACTGGGGCATCGATAACATCATAGGCGACACAGGTTTGCCATACGCCGACAAACTGCAGGCAATGGCCGATGGCAAGGTGAAAGGCTTGGCTGAAAGCCTCGACATAGCGCAATATTATCAAGATTTCAACGATGGCAAGGCGAAGGTGCTCGGATTGCTTAGCGGAAACGTGGAAAATGTGACCTTCCCGCTTGAGATTCCGGAAGACATCAACCCAACTCCGGTCAACCTCACCATCTCGAAGATGAAGTTTGCGCCTACCCATGCCACTATGGACCTCTTCGGCACATTTGTAGTGCCCGAAACCAAGGCTACCGAGAATCAGATACTCGTGTTCGGCTCGCCGCGCATGTGTATCAGCCCTAAGAGCCTCATCCCTGAAGGCGGCACGGTGGCGCTCTTGAAGGATTTCGAGGTTCTGGAACCAACTTCGGGCTTCAAATGCAAGTTTAAGGCGCCTGAAGACGTGATGGAGCCAAACAACGGTTGCTTCGTGTCGTGGAGCAACAATAAGTTTGAATGGCTCAACCTCGACATCGATATGACGATGCCCGACGACCTGAAGAAGGTTGACGACAACGGCAAGCGCACCGAGGAAAATCCTAAGCTTCACGTCACTACCCAAATTCAGTTCTGGGAAGACTTCATCGCCACTGCGTCGATGGACCCATTTGAGCACGTTGACCTGCCGGGTTATGTGTTCACTGCACAGGATGTGGTTGTGGACCTTGCTTCGCGCAAGAACCATCAGGATATGGTCAAATTCCCCGAAGGTTACGACCTTGCCAAGAGCGGCTTGAACAAGGAAGTGCTTGGCGAGTGGGAAGGCTTGTATATCAAGGAGCTTTCGATGCAGTTCCCGTCGTCGATTAAGCTTGGCAACGGGTCGGAACGCATGAAGGTGGCTTTGACCAACGCATTTATCGACAAATCAGGCTTCACTGCCGACTGCGGCATAGTGAACGCCATCAACTATAGCGCCGGCGATGAAGGCACAATAGGTGGATTTAAGTTCTCGTTAGACAACATCTATGTGTCGGTTATCCAAAACAATTTCAATAAGTTCGGATTTGACGGAAAACTTGCAGTTCCGCTTTTCGACGGAAAAATCGACTATTCGTGCAGCATCTACAACCAGACCTTCACCAAGAAGGGCACCGGCAAGGGTTATGCTTACGTATTCAAGACGTCGCAAATCGAAGATCTCAACTTCGACTTTATGCTGGGCGACCTCACGCTAACCAAGGAACTTACCTACTTCCTCGTTGAGGCTCTGCCCGACGAGCAGGGTGAACTCAAAACCAACGTAGAGCTATGCGTGGGTGGCGAGGTGACTATCGCCGGCACCGAAATGGTGAACAAGAAGGCGGCTAATCTGCCATTCGACCTGAAGCTGCCGAAGATTAAGTTCTGCAAGATGCGTATTGCCAACAACAAGTCGTTTGAGTCGGTATATGAGCGCGAAATGCAGGAAACCTCGCTCAAGGCTATCGAGGAGATGCTGGCGCAATACAACGACAGCAACGCATTGTTCTCTGGCAAGTGGAACGAAGAGGAAGACATGCAGCTTGGCGAAGACTGCTGGCTGAACTTCGGTCAGTGGGGTGCTGCTTCGCCAGCAAAGGGCATCGGTCCGTTTAAGTTTGCTCTCACCGATTGGGGATTCGAAATCAACAAAAACGGTAAGAGTGCCGAGTTGGGCATAAAGCTTGGCGGCGACATCACCTTCTGCGACGAACTCAGCATCACTGCCGGCACAACACTCGAATTTGTATCTACTCTACAGAATATCGACGACCTCTCGAACATATCGATTGGCTTCAAGGAAGTGAAATTCCACGAAGCCCGATTCGGCATGGAGAATGCTGCATTTAAGTTCAACGGCGTTCTTGCTATTGACGGAGAAGGCGGCAGTGCTGGTGGCACCGATAAGGGTTATAAGGGTCTTATCGACCTCTCAATAGCCGGCGGCTTGTTTGAACTTAAAGTGCAGGGTGGTTACTACGAACATAAGGAAGAGGAAAACAACTTCTCATGGGGCTTCTTCGACGTGCAAGCCGGCGGCAAATGCGGCTTGCCAATCCCGCCAATCACTCTCGACAACATTCATGGCGGTGTATATTTCAACTGCCAATACAATAAAGAGAATCCGTTTGCTCCAAAGCCTAAGAAGGGTGCCATTGGTATTATCTTCGGCATGGGCATCAGCACCATCGACAAGGTTACACTCAGCGGCAACCTTGAGATTACTGTGGCTTACAACTACAAGATTAAGAAGCTTACCACATTCATCTTTAGCGGTGGTGTGAAAGCCGTTGGCGGCGTCGTAAACTCTAAGGTTAAGCTGGTGTATGAGGACAACGACGCAGAACGCTACTTCCAACTCAATGTCTCGGTAGATGCTTCGCTCGATGGCGGATTAAACGACCTCATAGGCGAATGGGCATCGTCGCTCGAAGGCGATTATATGGACCCAGAAGCCGGATTCCAAGGTGCAATGAAGGATGAAAGTTCGGAACGCGGTAAGGGTAGCAACTACGAGGAGAACATGGAGAAATATGATAAGAAGAAGAAAGCCGACACTGAAAAGAGCGAAGGCGTAAGTGCTCAAGGTCCTGGCTTGAAGATTCAGCTCGATATTCGCGTAGGACACAAAAAGACCGTTACCGAAGGCCCTGACGGCACCAAGGTGGTGACCAACGGTCCTAACAAGTGGCACGTCTATCTGGGCGAGCCTGAGAAATCGAAGCGATGCCAATTTGTTCTCGTCGATTTCAAGAGCAAGATTGTATCGGTGAGTGTGGGTGCCGACGCCTACTTCTGCCTCGGTAACGAATTGCCAGGCGATGGCGAATTGCCTCCTATCCCTGAAAAGATTTCGAAGTTCCTCAATGGCGGATCTACCGGCGGCGTAGATAGCGACGACATCAAGGCAGCCGAAAATGCTCGTAAAAAGGCAAAAGATTTGTTCTTCAAGGACGGAGCCTCTGAAGTTTCGGGCGGTGTTATGCTCGGTGCTTCGGTTTGGGGTTACATCTCTGTCGATTTGGGTCTGTTCTACGGCGACCTCGGCGCAGAAGCCGGTTTCGACATCTCGGTGCGCAACCTTGGCAGCAAGGTGATGTGTGTGAACTTGCCAGGCGGTCCTGGCCGCAATGGCTGGTACGGCGAAGGTCAGCTTTATGCTTACCTATACGCAAAATTCGGTTTGCGCATCAATCTTGGCTTCTTCAAGAAGAAAATCGACCTTATCGATGCCGGCATCGGTGGCGTGCTGCAGTGCGGTATGCCTAACCCGAACTACTTCACC
Organism: uncultured bacterium; assembly: GCA_945612775.1. GTDB lineage: Bacteria > Bacteroidota > Bacteroidia > Bacteroidales > Muribaculaceae > SFTJ01. Next base: position 21,838 of record CALZAF010000010.1, read on the forward strand.
GGAAAGGCTCGCGTGAAGATTCGTCTGCTCGGCGGTTTGGTCAACTTGAACAAGAGATTCTCGTTTGAGTGTGGCGACAAGTGCCAATTCTTCTATGGCAACGCGCTCGACGACTATAAGATATTCGAAAAATGCAACATCGGTGTAGATACTCCTGAAGAGGCTCTCTCTAACCCAATCGACTGGGAACGCCAGAGCTTCCCTGAAGTGGAAACACAACCAATCCTTGGCAACGTGATTCGCGTGGTTGACCCTACTGAAAAAGCACGCATCGAAGCCGAGGCTCAAGGCAAAACCGAATCGAACACAGAGGAAGGTGAAGAAAGCTTCGAAGAATGGAGCTCACGCTCGTTCAAGTTCATCATGACTGATGTGCCTGAACTTACTGAATATACCACCGAGTCAGACTTCAAGAACGACCGCAACGGTAAACCTATGGAAGTGGAACATGGCCAAAGCGGCACTAAGTTGAAGGTTAAGCTGACTCGCTTCAACCCTAACTGCTACTATCGCTTGCGTCTGAAGGGTTGCGCTAAGGAATATCATCAGATGAAGTGGCAAGACCCATGGACCTTCGACACCATCTCGAAGAAATATAGTCACACCCCATGGGTGCAAACCAAGGACTTCTACTTTGTGACTAACAACAAGGAACGCACATTTGCCGACGATGAAGACTTGCAACCTCACGTGGCAGTGGCAATCCCTGCTTTCGGTGTGCGCTTGTGCTCGAAGAATGAGAAGGGCGACCTCTACAGTGTGAATGCCACTATGGACGACGCTCAGATGCCTTCAATCTCGCTGTTCGAACCAATGAAGGGTAAGGCCTACAACAAGGGCACTCTGAAGTGGTATGTATGGCGCGATGGTCAGCTGCAAGGCACGAGAAATGTGGCTTGGTTCGAAAACGACTCTGTGTCGGTAATCATGCCGTCGTCGAAATTGCCGGGTATGGTATATGAAAAGACCAGCCGCGTGCGTCTGCGCTATGAGTGGCAAGAACAAGTGAAGAGCGATGCCACTTGGGTGCCAATCAACACCTACACTGTTCAGGGCAGCTCTCGCGAGGAGATACAAAAGAAGTATGCTAAAGACCTCCTTGCACGCTACGGAAGCCGTGCAAGTAAGTATCGTGTTGTGGTTCAGCAAGCCAACTACCTCAACGACGAAACCGACGAAACTGATTTGCCGACCTCGAGCAGCACCTCTACGGGCACTGCTACTCTCGGCAAGAATTTGTCAAGTTCTACAAGCTCGAAGGGAATAAGTCTGCGCAACACCCCAGCTACTTCTAACACCTTTGGTACGCAAAACAACAACTTGACGTTTACGGTGACCATCATGCAGTTCAAGAGCGGCTTAGTGACTGTGACCCACGTGAAGGACCTCTACGAAATGGACATCACCCCAACCTATAAGGATTGGACTGCCGAACAGCTGTTTGCAGAGACTTCACGTCCGCCATTGTGGCAAACTTTGGCAGGTCGCAAGTTGAATTCGTTGACTTCGGGCAGCGACCACGAATGGGTTGACGAGGACAACACTTATCTGAATGCACTGAATACGAAAACCACTAAGTTGCCATGGACTTCATATAACAATAATAGAAATGAGCGACTGGTGACTCAGAACCCATTCTTCTATCTGACATACCTCGCCAAGGCGTTCTTTATTGGCGGTGTGCACTGGAAGCCTGGATATCTCGAGCATGAGGATATCTCTACTCGCTCGTTGGAAATCACATCTCCTTATGGCGAATGGACCAACGGCATTCTCGATCACATGCTTGGCAACGGTTATCAGGAAATCAGAGATATGGCTGTGTTCAGCAGCAAGATGGCATACGGCAGATACTCTTCGCCATATCCGCTGTACACCAAGAATAGTAGCGACGACTCGGAATTCCCATTCAAGCAGAACGGTTTTGTGACCGCTCACCAGCTTACCGAAAAGGATTATGCGCAAGTGATAGCCGACTACTATCGCATCTGCTATGAGCTAAACCAAAATATTATAAGTTATTGCGGAAATCTTGCTCCATATATTTGGAAAGCTGACCGTCCTACTTTGAAGGCGCTCTTCTCGCAAATTAAGTACAGGTGGAAAACTTTCACTGGTAATTCTTATAATGTGGAGAAACACCAATATTTCCCACAAGTTACTTTCCCGGTTTTCCAATACTATTTGGTACACAATGCTGCACAACGCGCACGCTTGGATATCGACGACAACATAGTGGAAGTGAAGGGTAAAGATAAGCACCCACGTATTTCGGGCGCCAGTGGCGTTTATGCAGGTCGCAGAATCTACTTTACTGCTGTAGAAAAAATCGACTGGGTTGACGAGAATTTGCGTGAAGGTTGGGAAGTGGTTAAATTCAATCCTGATGTGGTGGCACATTATAACAACTATATCATGAATTTCACCCGCTATCGTGTGAATGCTTGGAACTTTAAGAGCAACAAAAAGTACTACACCGTATGGGTGCCAGTGCCAACGTCGCCAACCAGCATTTTCAACCACAATAGTAAATACACCTATACCTACAATAAGTTGTTCCTTGATTTGGTTAGGGAGTATGGGTTGAGAATTCGATAACAAGAAATAAGTAAACGAAACAATATAAAGAAATAACGCGATATGAAAAATATTCTGTGGATATTGATTAGCCTGATGGTCGCACCCGTGGTGAGCGGCATGGTGGGCGCCCAAGTGGTGAAGACCGATAAGCAAGATGTTGAGGATATTCTTGCTGAGGTTGACTCGCAAAAAAATGTTGACTACGGCAACCATCTCGATCGTCTGCCCGGCACGCACCCTATGGGTACGCTTTCTGTCGATTCCACCTCGGGCGAGGGAATGTGGGCTAACATTGTGGCTACCTATCGCACCTACGGCGATAGCGTGGTGCTGCGATGGGTGGTGGACCAGTATCCCGAATGGACCTATCTCAACAGCACCGGTTACGATGTGCTGCGCTACGACGTTAACGAGAAGTTCACCGGCTTCGACACGCTCGCCACACGCTTGCGCCCACTGCCGCTCAATAGATTCCGTGAATGCTACCCCGACACTATCGACTCGCTCGCCTATATGGCTATGGGCGCTGTGTATAGCTCGGGCGACATGACATTCGAGGAAACCGGCTACGAACCCGGCTCGCCTGGCGCATTTGCCGAACTCGAGCAAGACCAGAAGACACGCCTTATGGCAGCTTATCTGGCTGCCGAATGGCGTCCCGACCTTGCTTCAGCCCTGGCTTTGCGCTTCGTTGACCGCACCGCCAAGCGTGGACATACCTACAACTATTTTGTGTCGCCTTCGCGCGAGGACACCACAGGACAATTTGTGATCCACAACGCAGTTATCGAAGATGTGAAGAACGAGAAGTATAAGCCCAAGCCCTACGACATCACCATCAACGACTCGGTGAGCGGTCATGGACTGGTTACTCTCACTTGGAACGACCACACCAACGGCACATTCGACATTTTCTTCCGCAAAGCGGGCACTACCGAATGGAAAAAGGTGAATGAACGCCCCTATGTGCCACCGTTGAAGTTCGACGGCAACGAAGAAGATGTGGTTTTCAACCACGAACACGGCAATGTGGGCCTCTACGAATATGCTGTGCAAGCCTACGACGCATTTGGCGACGTAACACCCATGAGCGCCGTAAAACGCGTCTATTTCCCCGACATGATGCCTCCTAAGGGCCCCGAAATCACCCTTATCGAGATAGAACGCCCCGGAAAGAATCCTTGGGACGAAGTATATGCCAATATCCACTTCCATAAATCGGAGCTCGAGCCCGACTTTGTGCGTTATGTGCCAATGTATCACAGCACCCGCGACTCGTCGATGCAGTGGCGACTGCTCTCCAACCAATACATCGCCCCAACCGACACTTTGGTGAGAATCGACGTTACAAACGTATCTACAGGTATGATAACCATTGCCGCAGTAGATACTGCCGACAATATGGGCTATTCGATACCTCGACAGCTTCGCGTGGGCGATATGAAGCCGCCTAAAGCTCCTGTCAACCTAAAGGCTTTACCCATCATCAATGGCGAAATTGCCCTCACATGGGATATGGAAGAGGACTACGACGTGCACTACTACGATGTGTTCTACGCCAACTCTCGTTCGCACCCATTCACGCAAGCCAACGCTCGCCACTTGAGCGGCAAATCGTTTACCGACACCGTAGATGTCAAGCTCAACGAGCGCTATATCTACTACACCGTGCAGGCTGTTGACTGGGATGACAACCGAGGCGAATTTTCCGACACCATTGCCGTGCTTCGCCCAAATATAGGCATTCCATCGCGAGCCCACCTCGACTCGGCATGGGTGGATAAGCAGATGATTCACACCCGTTGGGTGGGCGCAAGCGACGAAATCATCTCGCACTACAACGTGTATAGCCGCAAAGCCGGCGCCAAGGACTGGAATCTGCTGCGCGTGTTCGATGCCGATTCGGTGCGTGCCAACGGATTCTATATGCAGGTAGATCACGCTCCGGGCGGCTCGGTGAACCAGCGATTTGAATATGCCGTTGAGACCATGAGCTTCTGGGACATCAGCTCGGGCCTCACTCCGGTGTTCTCTGCCAAGCTGAAATATGATGCCGTAATCAATGTGCCTATAAAGCTGCAAGGCAGCTATCGCGCAAGCGACAAGGCGGTGCGCTTGGCTTGGGAAGTGGCTGATAATGCCAAGGTGGCGCCATACTATGTGTGCCTTTATCGCAAGAGCGGCGACAGCTCGCGATTTAGATATCTCACCGACATACCGAGCGACCAAAACTACTATGTAGATTATGGCGTCACTGCTGGCGAAACGGTGGAATACTATGTGAAACTGCGTTACAATGACGGCCGTGAGACTCTCGATTCGGAGACTCTGACGGTGACAGTGCCTGCAACTCAAAACAAAAACCAATAATCCCTAAAATCGATTTGTCATGAAGAGATTGATATGGATAATGATGGCGCTAAGCATGATGCTCACTTCGTGCGGCGAATTCTTCACCTTCGAGGAAGAACCCGATGAGTGGGAAGGCGTGACTATGCATGCGCTCAACGATTCGGCTTGCATTATGGTGGGCGATTCGCTTGCATTGCAGTGCGAATTTTTGCCAATGAACCCCAATGGCAGCCCGGTGTACTGGATGATGAACGAATCGGAGAGCGCCAAAGTGAAAAACGATACACTTGTGGCTCTCGCTCCAGGCAAAGTGAACCTCACGGTGCTTGGCGCTGCCGGCCGTCTGTGCGACACCATTCAGGTGAAGGTTATCGATCGATGGGTTATAGAGGACTTCTCGAAGCTTAATCCCAGCGATATGGTGATTTATGCCAATATACAGGTAGATAACGAGCCTTGGGACGACGAAACGATGATAGTGGGCGCATTTGTGCGCGAGGAATTGGCTGGCGTGGCTATAAAGCGCCAAGACCATGGCGTGACCTATGCCGAACTGCGCATTTGGGCAATCGACGATCTGCACGTGGGCAATGTGCAGCTGCGTTGCTACGACCGCCGCAGCCGCCGCCTGTATGTGTCGCTCAACGACATCGAATTCGACGCCTATACCACACTCGGAACCCTTTCCGACCTATATCCAATCAATATTAACACCATTTACTTCTGATTATGAAACGTAGATTCTATATATTGTGGCTTTTGGCTATAGCAATGGTGATGAATGCCTGCACCCTCATGCTCGACGAGCCTGAAGCATCGGAAACTGAGGAGCCCGAAGTGAGCAACGGCGACGGCTTTTCTGCTCCGAAGACCGAAGTCACTGAGTTCGGCACTACCGCTTATCAGTTTAATGATAACGTGAGGCTAATCGACGAAAGATATCGCCCATACCTCATCGGTGCCCAAACCGACACTGAGGAGGGCTTCACCAAAACATATTTTCTGAAATCCATACCAGCCGACTTGCTGCCAGCGCAAGGCGAAATGTTGGCTACAACGCTACACGACATCTATACCGGCTTGTTGAACGACAAAGTAGATGTGGTGGAAAACGGCCCGAATGGCACCATCGTGGTGACGTCGCACCTGGTTTCGCTCGAAGAGGTGTATAAAGTGCTCAATTTCGATGTAGAGGCAGCCATTGTTGAGGTCGATGACCCCGACACGCGCAGCGGGGCAGGTGAGGGCAAGAAGGTGCTTCGTGCCGTGGGGTTAGGCTCTAATGTGGTGCGCGGCAACGATTGGGATACCGATATTGTTAAGGAGTTTTGCGACATTAAGGTTAATCTCTTTAATGGCGTAAATGTCAATTTCAAACCCTTTGAATTGAATAGCGCTGCCGACTATTTGTTTTCAAGCCTTGTTACAATAAATCCTACAGCCTACGGTTACGAAAAAATTCGATTCGGTGTGAAGTCGGATATGTCGGCTTATTGCTTCTTCAAAGCTAAGGCGATAATAAAATGTTCTTACGGCTTAAAGGAGTTCCTAAAAGGTGATATCCGCCTTAAAGCCAACTATGGCTATGGCTATCAGTTTAAGAATTTTAGCAGTTATGTGTCGATACCTATTTTCGCTACTACAGGCATGTCAACAAAGAAGGATGGCATATTCCCAGACCAAAACTATTTATCAACGAGTGATTTTTTGGTTAAAGGCAATGAGGTTTTTGTGGGAGTAGGTAAAAAATTGCCTTTCAAGCTGGGCATAGCGTTTAACCTCGCCTTTACTGCCGACATTGCAGGAAAATTAGAATCAAAAGAGCCATTTAAATACGAAGAAAGTTATGAGTGGGAACCGTATGTTTGGACGTTCGTTATCGATTTGATATCATCACCTATCAATTTACTTCCACATGGAACCATCAAAAAGAACACGACAGTGACCATTCCATCATCCTATTCGAAAAAATCGGGATTTAGACTTAATCTGCATGCCGATGTGGCGCTTGTGGTTGGGGCGGAGCTTAATATGGAAGACGAAACTGTGGTAGGAATTGACGTAATACCAGCGAAATTCAATCTGGATTCCAACTATAAATATGTAGAAGAGACCGATTTTAATTCGTCAAACCCACTTACACTCAAAGACGGTAACGGAAATACCATGTATGCCACCGATAAATCGCGTTCCGATGGCGATTTGTCATTCAATGTGCAATTCGCTCAGGATATCGCCATTACTGGTATAGAGGCCGACTTCCTAAGACAATGGAAAATTATAGATTTAACCAAAAACTTCTTCAATGACGAATCCAAACCTAAAGTTATACCTTTCCACTACTCTCCATTCCCTCAATTAACGGCCTCATTAACTTTCGACAAGAAGAATACCAACAGCGAAGTGGCACGTTATGGCGTTACGGTTAAGCAGGAAGCAAACCGTGCCGTAAAACACACCGATTTTAAGAATATTCGTCTGCTAATCTACGACGAAAAATATAAATTCCTAAAGGAAGTGAACCCGCTTGAGAGCAATCCAACGAATTACGACCCTAAAACGACTTACAAATTCGAACCGTTGGATATGTATATCAACGGCGAACTTGGTCACAGCACGTACTTCTACGCAGTTCCATGCTATCAGAGCATGGACGGCAGCGTGAATTATTTCTGCCGCCCACAGCGATATCAAGTGCGTGGCGACTGGGGTAGAATTACCGAGATGCAGCCGCTCAACATAACTAATTCATCGCAATACATAGAGATGGATAAAACTCTTACCGGATTTGCCTTTACCGGCCAATACTCCTTCGAAATCAACACGGTGAAATATGTGTATGTGAAAGTTGAGTTCCTGGACACTTATGGGCAGAACGTTTACACTCATACATATGAATACAAAACTGGCAAAACACAGTCCGGCACCATTAAATCTATTTTCTTGGTAAAACACAACATTTTGACAGAAGTAGAAAAAGTAGTGGTGACTATGTACTACGAAAACCCATACAATCAGAGTTCTACCACACCGTGGTTGCGCCAAACCGTGCTCGATGAAGATCAGATTAAGGGTTTAAGTACACCTCAAGAGAACTGGCCAGAATACGACTACATCAACCACGACGAATGGAAAAAACAAGGCTATCGC
>CALZAF010000011.1 GCA_945612775.1 uncultured bacterium
AAGAAGCCATTTTTTCTAAAACGATTCATGTGTTCAACCCTCTGCGCTACGACAAAAAGGTAGATAAGGTGGCTGTGGAGCAGAGTGTGGCTTATCAGCCATTCGACGGCGGTGATTTGCATATTTCTACCGACAAAACCACCTACTCGCCTCGCGAAGAGGTCACTATCGACCTATCGGCGCTACCTGCCGATGCCGTGATGGCTGTTTCGGTGGCTCGCGCCGACGGCTGGCGCCTCTGCGACACCGATATCGCTCATTACAATGTGCCTAACTTGAACATTTCGGGCAACCTTACCCCCGAAACCGAAAGTCAGATTATCGAGGGCACCTACACCTCGGCAAACGGCACACCGGCTGTCAACGCCAACCTGTCGCTGCGCAGCCCAGTGGTGCGCTACTACCCCGGAATTGTGGACAACACCGGCAATGTGCAATATTTCACTCCGCTGATGCATGGCGTCCACACCGTATTCACCGGCGTGGAACGCGGCGGCAGCATCGAGCTGAAATCGGCTTTCCGCGCGCCTCTGCTCAGCGAGTTGATCCCAGTGGAAATAGCCCGAGGCAGCATCGACGACATCCAAGAACGCAGCATTGGCATTCAAGCGGCTCGCTATTTCGGCACCGACAGCATCGGATACCACCCTATTGCAGTCGATGGCCTGCACCGCTACGAGCTAACCGCCCGCTACGATATGGACAACTATCGCCGATTCAACTCATTTAAGGAAACATTTATCGAGTATATCTACCTGCTCGGCACCACCACTATCGACGGCAAGCAGCGCATCACCATGTTCGACGAGTTTACCGGCCGTCAGAACAACGGCAACACCCTTGTGCTGCTCGACGGCGTGGCTGTGATGAACCACGAGGATTTGCTCAACTACAACCCCCACTACTGCCGCTACATCGACATCTATGTAGGGCACTACGTATTTGCAAACCAAGAATATGCCGGCATATTGAACATTCGCACTCCGCGAGGCAACAAGATGCACTTCGCGCTGCCCGACAACTCGCGCGAGCAGTCGCTGCTCAATGGCGTTCAGCTGCCTGCCACTATGCCGCTCGTGTGCCGCGACAGCAACGCAGCTCCTATGCCAGCTCAAAGCCCCGACACGCGCCACACGCTCTACTGGAACCCTGAAGCTAAAGCCACCACGCTGAAATGCTTCACCTCCGACCTAAAGGGCACATTTGTGGTAACAGTAGAGGGCATCACTCCCGATGGCAAACGTATTCAAGCTAACACTCAATTCACAGTAAAATGAAATCGCTAAAATCAATATTTATCATAACATTCTTGGCAGCTTGCTCTGCCATTAGCGCCTCGGCGCAATCCAATCCCCAACAAATTTATAGTTCTCGCCTCGAGCGCGGCTATATGCCTGCTCTCTATGCCAGCACGCCTTATTATCCCGAAGAATTCGTCACCGGCGAAGTAACCTATCGCGGATTCACCTACACCAACCTCGAACTGCGCCTCGACGTTGACCTCGGCACGGTGATAATTAAGACGCCCTACGGCCGCAGTGTGTATTACGAGGCTTCCGACCTCGAAAAGGTGGTCGTCAACGGTATTGAAGTAGCCTACCTCGACAAGAGCAACCACCGCCCTGCCAAAGGATGGTATGAGGTGATACACGCCACTCCGCACTGGACTCTCTACCGAGTGCACTCCATCTCCAGCAAAAACAACGTCATTGACGACCAGATATCCAAAACTCAATTCAGCCTTTCGCATAAGCTCTATCTTGCCAAAGGCGACCGCTGGATAGGCATCAAGAAGGTAGGCGACCTCGCCAAGGCGTTCCCTCGCCAGAAGGACGAAATCAAGGAATTTGCCAAGAGTCGCAACCTCAATCCCGACATCAACGCCACCAAGCAGTGGCAAACCATAGCTGAGCATATCAAATAACGTTTCAGCGTGTTTTCCCGGTGGGTATAGACAAAATCTACCGCAACAAAGCCTCGGAGGCTGATCTATGGTTAGCACCACACAGAGGGAGCGAAGCGACCGGTGTGGTGTGCCCATTCCACCATATAATCAGCTTCGGAGATAGCCACTTGCTTTTCAACAGATTGTTGCCCAATCCCCATATTGTGAAAATCCGTATCTGAAAACATTGTGAAAATCCGCGTTCTTACCCCTCAAAACCGACTCAGCCCCTAACGACACGGCGGCGATAATGGCTTCTCTCAAACCATTATCGCCGCCGTAATCGCATCAGCACACTTGCAGTGCATTCATAGACATACACATACATATAGACACACAGATAGCCGTCGTCGCAGTGCAACAACGGCTTTATGCGTTATCATCCTCCTGAGCAGGAGAGATAAAGTAATAAAACTAATTATTACTTGTTTACAGAGTCAGAAACTGTAAGGCTGTAACGACCCTTAGCGCGACGACGTGCTAATACTTTACGACCATCTGCAGTTTGCATTCTGTGACGGAAGCCGTGCTTGTTGGCTTTCTTTCTGTTCGAAGGTTGGAATGTTCTTTTCATTACCGTATTTATTTATTTTCTTATTATTTTTCTCGTTGAATAACAATTCGGAGTGCAAAATTAGTCACTTTTTTCAAATTTACCAAACCTTACGGCATTTTTACTGAAAAGTTTTTGCGATTTCTCTTATTTTCAATTAATTTTGCACCGCAAAAGCAAGGTAATACTCAAATTATAATAATACTACAACGAAATTTTATGATTAATTCACAAGACATCAAGAACGGTACTTGCATTCGCTTGGACAACCGTCTTTATTTCTGCATCGAGTTTCTTCACGTTAAGCCAGGTAAGGGTAACACCTTTATGCGCACTAAGCTTAAGGACGTAGTTGACGGTCGAGTTCTCGAACGCCGCTTCAACATCGGCGAAAAGCTCGAAGACGTTCGCGTAGAACGCCGCCCTTATCAATTCCTCTATGCCGAAGGCGAAGACAACATCTTCATGAACCAAGAGACTTACGAGCAAATTCCTATCGCTAAGGACCTCGTGACTGGTGTAGAATTTATGAAGGAAGGCGACACTGTGGAAGTAGTATCTGACGCATCGACCGAAACTGTGCTCTTCGCTGAAATGCCTGTTAAGACTGTGCTCAAGATCACTTACACCGAGCCAGGCCTCAAGGGCGATACTGCCACCAACACTCTCAAGCCTGCTACCGTTGAAACAGGTGCTACCGTTCGCGTTCCTTTGTTCATTAACGAAGGCGAACTCATCGAAGTAGATACTCGCGACGGTTCTTACGTAGGCCGCGTTAAGGCTTAATCGTTGGTTGTTTAACGCAACATCTACCCCCATCGCTCGGGCGATGCGGGCTTCTTCAAAATACAGCGGTTTCCCCACTCGGGGAAATCGCTTATTTTTTATAAAATTTTTTCGGCAAAATATTTGAAAAAAGCGAATCATTACATATATTTGCTTACGCATAATAAACATAAACAACAAACAAGCTACTAAACCTTTAAACTTTTATTATCATGATCGTTGGCGTTCCAAAAGAAATTAAGAACAACGAATTTCGCGTTGGCATGACTCCAGCAGGAGTATCAGAGTTAATCAAGAACGGACATACCGTTTACGTGCAGAAATCAGCAGGCGAAGGAAGCGGATTTGCCGACGCCGACTACGAAGCAGTTGGCGCTAAGATTCTCCCAACTATTGCCGATGTGTATGCGATTGCCGAAATGATTGTGAAAGTAAAGGAACCGATTGAACCCGAATATAAGCTCATTCGTGAGGGACAATTACTCTTCACTTACTTCCACTTTGCTTGCGACCGTCCACTCACCGACGCCATGTTGGCTCAAAAAGCCGTATGCTTAGCCTACGAGACAGTGCAGCTGGCCGACCGCTCTCTGCCTCTGCTTATCCCTATGAGCGAAATCGCTGGCCGTATGGCTACCCAAGAAGGCGCTCGATTCCTCGAACGTCCACAGGGCGGCAAGGGCAAACTTCTGGGCGGCGTGCCTGGCGTTAAGCCAGCCCGCGTGCTCGTGCTTGGTGCCGGAACTGTTGGCACCAACGCTGCTATTATAGCTGCCGGTATGGGTGCCGAAGTCACTATCACCGACATCAACCTGAAGCGTCTCCGCTATCTCGACGACGTTATGCCTAAGAATGTTAAGACCTTGTTCTCGAGCGAATACAACATTCGCGCCGAATTGCCTACAACCGACCTCGTTATCGGTTCGGTGCTTATCCCTGGCGACAAGACTCCTCAACTCGTTACTAAGGACATGCTCAAGCTCATGCAGCCTGGCACTGTGCTCGTTGACGTGGCTATCGACCAAGGCGGCTGCTTCGAGACTTCGCACGCCACTTCGCACAGCGAACCAGTGTATGAAATCGACGGCATCGTGCACTATGCAGTGGCTAACATCCCTGGTGCAGTGCCTTTCACCTCTACCCGCGCACTCACAAATGCCACTCTGCCTTACGCTGTAGCTCTCGCCAACAAGGGTTGGAAGAAGGCTTGCGCCGACGACCCTGCCCTCAAGCGCGGCCTTAACGCCGTTGAAGGCAAAGTCACTTTCGAAGCCGTGGCTCAGGTGTTCGGACTACCTTACACTCCAGTCGATGAAGTTCTATAAGTTATCAGCTTAATTCATGCATATCGAGAGGCGTGCCGCGGCGCGCCTCTCTTTTTATTGCCCTTGCTACGCCCACATTATGCTGCTCGTGAGCGCAATAACGGCGGTTTTCAACACACCGGACAGCGCATTGTGGAAAATGGGCTCAAAACTTATTGCCACTATAATTTCTAAAGGCATCTTTTTTTTCTTAACTTTGCCTTGCAGAACGAAAAAATCACCCATCAGACTAAGAAAATGGAATTCAAACAGACCGAAGAACAGAAAAAACGACAATACAAGCGCAAACCGCAACCTGCCACCGAAGTGGTAAACGAATTCGGCAAGCTACAGCCACAGAACCTCGAACTCGAGGACGCTGTGCTGGGTGCCCTCATGCTCGAAAAAGACGCCTACAGCAAGGTGGTAGATATCCTTAAGCCCGATTGCTTCTACAATCCCGAAAATCAGAAAATCTACGAAGCTATCCAGACCTTGGGCAGCATGTCGCAACCTATAGATATGCTCACCGTAACGGAGCAGTTGCGTGTGCTGGGCACCCTCGACGAGGTGGGCGGTCCGGTGCGCATCTCGCGCCTCACGGCAAGCGTTTCTTCGGCTGCCAACATCGAATTTCACGCACGAATAGTGGCGCAGAAATATCTTGCCCGCGAGCTCATCAGCTTTAGCTCGCAGATTCAGTCGCTTGCATTCGACGATTCTATCGATATCCTCGACGTGCTCCACGAAGCCGAGGGCAAACTCTTCGAACTCTCGCAGAGCAACCTTAAAAAGGACGTTACCCGCATAGATCCCGTTATCCTCGACGCGCTCAAGAAGCTCGAAGAAGCCGGCAACCGCCAGGACGGCCTTAGCGGTCTTGCCACGGGATTCGACGAAATCGACCGAATGACTTCGGGCTGGCAGCCGAGCGATTTGGTGATTATCGCTGCTCGTCCTGCCATGGGTAAAACGGCGTTTGTGCTCTCTATGGCGCTGCGCATGGCGGTGAACTACAACACTCCGGTGGCTGTGTTCTCGCTCGAAATGTCGAACCTGCAGCTCGTCAATCGTCTGATAAGCAATATCTGCGAGATTCCCGGCAACAAGATTAAGAGCGGTAACCTCACCAGCCAAGATTGGGAACAGCTGCACACTCGCATTCGTCCGCTACACTCGGCGCCGCTCTACATCGACGATACGCCTAACCTATCGGTGTTTGAACTCCGCACCAAGGCGCGACGTCTGGTGCGCGAATTCGACGTAAAAATCATCGTTATCGACTATTTGCAGCTTATGAACGCCAGCGGCATGAAGTTCGGCAGCCGCGAACAGGAAGTCAGCACCATATCTCGCTCGCTCAAGCAGTTGGCTAAGGAACTCGATATTCCTATCATAGCGCTATCGCAGCTTAACCGTTCGGTGGAAAACCGCACCGACGGCAAGGTGCCTCAGCTCTCCGACCTTCGTGAATCGGGTGCCATCGAGCAGGACGCCGATATGGTGTGCTTTATCCACCGTCCGGAATACTACTACAAGTCGGGCGAGGACCCCGAAGGCAAGGACATACGCGGTTTGGCTAAATTTATCTTCGCCAAGCACCGTAGCGGTGCCGTGGGCGACGTTGACCTGCGCTTCCGCGGCGAGTTTGCCCGTTTTGAGAACATGGGCGAAAATGAGCTGGTGCGCAGCGAGGGCGTTGTGGCTTCGCGCATCAACACAGCCAATGGTGGCGGCAACGAGTTGCCTCCAGCACCAAATGTTCCAGAAATCACAGGTGGAATACCTAACGCCAACTTCCTCGACGATGGCGCTCCTACGCCATTCTAATGCTTAATCACATATCCGCAGTTAGGGCAAGTGTCGCACTTGCTCACAGCGGCGTCATCCACGGCTTTCACCTCCTCGGCGATAGCCGCTTCGCCGTGCGCCTTGTGGTGACCATTGTGAGCACCTTCGGGCTGTATCAGGCGCAAGCCTATCAATATCGCTGCCAGCATCACTATGCTTAGCACCAAGCGCCGCAAGCGCATATACTTCGACATCATATCGTGTTATCTCCTATTATTCGATTCTTTCGTTCTACTTCTAATTCCTATAAATACCGTTATCAATCTCGGTTCAACCTATTGTGATCCAGATAGCTGTAGCACTCGCCCTGCGTCACAATAATATGGTCGAGCAGCGGAATGTCGAGCATACGGCCTGCTTGAGCCACCTTTTTTGTCAAGGCATCGTCGAGCGCCGATGGCGTGGGATTGTTCGACGGGTGGTTGTGCGCCAAGATGATGCTGTCGGCATTATTTTCGAGCGCAGTGCGCATAATTCGCTTAATATCTGCCACAGCCGACGTTTTGCCGCCGTCGCTTATCTCCTTGAAGGCGAGCACATGCTTGGCATGGTCGAGTATCAAGATGCACACCCGCTCATAGTTGGCATGCGCCATCTTTGTGCGCAGATATTGCGCCGCCCTTTTGCTATCGGTGATGGTGGGAAGCTGCTCAAACTCCTCGTAGCTCATGCGTCGGCCAAGTTCGAGCGCCGCAAGCATATTTAGCGCCTTCACCTCGCCTATGCCGCGATACCGCTTCAGGTCGTTGACGCTCAGTCGGGCAAGGCGATAGAGCTTATTATCGTTATCGTAAAGAATCTGCTCGCACAAGCGCACCACCGAGAGCCCCGGCACGCCGCTACCGAGCAGCGTGGCAAGCAGTTCGGCGCTCGAGAGCGTTTCCAAGCCATGCGCAAGCGCCTTTTCGCGCGGACGGTCCTCCTCGGGCGTCATCTTGATGCTGCGCGCCACAAATTGGGCTTCATTGTTTTCCTCGTCGTTCATTTTCCTTTACGAATTGCTATTTCTTCATTTATGTCGCGCCCGTGGCGAAGCAATATCTTCCACACAAACGCCTTGATAAAGCCCACGCCGTAGCTTCCAAGCTGAATAAAGCTCGAAGCGATGGCAATAGTGGCTATCTTGATGCTACGAGTAGAGATTAGAGCCGTAATCCACAACGCAGCCACATAAGCCACGAGCGGCAATATCGCCCACCAATGCCACAGCAAGGAAAGCAGCACCAGCGTCACCACTCCTATCACAAACACGGCTGGCAGTGTGTGAACCAACTTCAGCGAATCGGGATAAAGCAACTTGAGCGTAATGCGCGACATGCCGAACACGTAGGTCTGGCGCGAAAACTTCTTCAAATCCACGCGGCGCTTATGATAAACAAATGCCTCGCGTATCAGGCGAATGTCGAATCCGCCCTTGCGTATGCGGGTGCTCATGTCGATGTCCTCGCTAAACATCTCGCGAAAACCGCCTACCGATTCCCACACCTGCCGCGAATATCCCATATTGAACGAACGCGGCACAAACTTCTCCATCTGCACCTTACCGCCGCGTATGCCGCCGGTGGTGAGGAACGCCGTCATCGAGAAGTTGATAGCCTTCTGAACATCGCTAAACGAACTGTGTGCTGCATCAGGGCCGCCGAAGCATGGCACATAATTCTCGCGAAGCGCAGCATCGAGTGTGGCAAAATAGTCCTCGGGGATCACGCAATCGCTATCGAAAAATATGAAATAATCGCCTTTGGCGCGCTCTATTCCATAATTTCGGGCTATGCTGCGGCCCTCGTTGTCCTTGAAATAATAGTTTGCGTCTATACGGTCGGCAAACTCCTCCACTATGTCGCCACACGGGTCGGTGCTGCCGTCCTCCACTATTATCACTTCGAAATTCTTCATAGTCTGTGCAGCCAGACTCGCCAGCAAATCGCGAACCTCGTCGCGACGGTTATACACAGGCACTATTACCGAGAAATATGTCATCTGTAGTCAGTCTGTTTTTGTTATCTATCACAAAAGTAATAAATTGTGATTAAATCACGAAAAGTTTTAATGCCCATTTCGCACCTTTTTGTCTTTTACCGCCCCATTCGCCGAGCAATCCACCTCGCAGATGCTGATAGCCACCCGCTGCCTCACACAGATTCCAAGCAGCGGCCACAATATCTCACACAGATCTACCAGATTTACCCGATAGGGAATCTAACGGATGGTGCCTTGGCAAAAAAATCGTTCTGAATGAACGAAGGCCGAGGCGAAGATGAGGCTTATTGTGTTAAAACGAGCCAATACAATCTTGTGAAAATCCGTGTTAAAAAACCGCCGCATCTGCCGAATAAATAATCTGTTAGATCTGTGTGAGATAAAAACACCCGCCAAATCAGCGTGAGATGCGCCGCATTGTTGAAAATCCATGTTAAAACCGCCGATGTAGCGACATTATTTACAAAAAAGTTTGTAACTTAGCACAATATACCTCAACATTATCAGTGCAATAGTTATGTTAACTACCATAATGCTAAATCTATCGTTGCTCGAGTGGCTCTATGTCGGCATTCTGCTGGCATACCTCTGCACGGTGTTCAGCATCATCTGGGTGGTTATCTCCGAGAACCGCAATCCGGTGCGCTCGCTGGCGTGGATTACGGTGCTGCTGATGGTGCCGATATTCGGCGTGGTGCTCTACACTTTCTTCGGACGTTCGCTCAAGAGCACCATTATGCTCAAGCAGCGTCTGCGCCGACTGGGCGCTCAGGAAATCTCGGCTATCGAGGTGAAAAACGCCAACGTGGAGCCGCTGGCCTCTACGCAACAGATTATTCACCTCGCCGAAAACATGTGCCGAGCCTATTATTCGAAGGGCAACAAGGTGGAGATTTTTACCGACGGAGCCAAGAAATTCGATGTGCTAAAGCGCGACTTGCTCGCCGCCACCAAGTACATCAATATGCAATACTACATCTTCGAGGACGACGAGATAGGCCGCGAAATTAAGAGCATACTCATCGACAAGGCGAAGCAGGGCGTGAAGGTGCGCGTAATCTACGACGATGTGGGTTCGTTTAAGGTTGAACGCCGCTTCTTCACTGAGATGCGCCGAGGCGGTGTGCTGGCATTCCCATTTATGCGCATCACCTTCCCGCAGTTTGCCCAACGCGTCAACTGGCGCAACCACCGCAAAATTCTCATCATCGACGGCAAATATGGCTACATAGGCGGCATGAACGTTGCCGACCGCTACATCAAGGGGTGCTCGTGGGGCGACGAGGGCATCTGGCGCGACACGCACCTGCGCATCACCGGTCCCGCCATAGAGTCGCTGCAGCGGTCGTTCGCTTTCGACTGGAATTTCATGAACAAGGGCATTCTCAACGACCCTATCGAGCTTTTCCACGATATGCCAGGCGATGCCGGCGTGCAACTCGTCACCAGCGGACCTACCAGCGAGTGGAACAACATCGCCCTGATGATGCTTCACGCCATTGGCTCGGCAAAATCGTGCATCTATCTGCAGACACCCTATTTTCTGCCTACCGAGGCGCTGCTCAAAGCGCTTCAGACTGCCGCACTCAGCGGCGTGGACGTGCGCCTGATGATGCCTCGCCAGAGCGACTCTGCCATTCTGCGACACGCGTCATATTCCTACGTCACCGAGTGCCTCAAGGCGGGAATCAAGGTATATCTTTACACTGCCGGAATGCTCCACTCTAAGGTACTGATTATCGACGATGAACTCAGTTCGGTGGGCTCCACAAACTTCGATTTCCGCAGTTTTGAGCACAACTACGAGGCAAACGCATTTATCTACAGTACCGCCACCAACGCACAGCTCAAAGAGATATTCTACGCCGACATACAGCACTCCCTGCAGTGCGACATCAGCCAATGGCTGGCTCGACCCACCGCTCAACGCATGTGCGACTCGGTGGTGCGACTTTTCAGCCCTATTCTTTAACCCCAAAAACAGATTACCCCCCCGAAAACCATCATGATAAGATTTCCTAACGCAAAAATCAACCTCGGACTCAACATAGTTAACCGTCGCCCCGACGGATACCACGACATCGAGACAGTGTTCTACCCCATAGCCCTCGAGGATTCGCTCGAGATAGTGCCTGCCGCCGATGGCTGCACCACATCGCTCACTTGCCACGGCCGCAAGGTGGACTGCCCTATGGAGAAGAACCTCGTGACCAAGGCTTTCCGCCTGCTTCAAGCGGAATTTGCCCTGCCCGACGTGGAAATGCACCTACTCAAGCATATCCCCGACGGCGCCGGACTGGGTGGCGGCAGCAGCGACGCCTCGAGTGCCTTGATTTTGCTTAACGAGATGTTCAACCTACGCCTCAGCGACGACCAACTCGCCGAACGCGCCGCACGTCTTGGCGCCGACTGCGCTTTCTTTATCTACAACCGTCCGTTAATGGCTACCGGCATAGGCAACATATTCTCGCCTGTGGAAATCGACCTCAAGGGCTACTACCTGTTCCTGGTGAAACCCACCGTTTCGGTGCCTAC
The DNA here is from genome assembly GCA_945612775.1 of uncultured bacterium. Classification (GTDB taxonomy): domain Bacteria; phylum Bacteroidota; class Bacteroidia; order Bacteroidales; family Muribaculaceae; genus SFTJ01. The sequence continues at coordinate 10,955 of CALZAF010000011.1, forward strand.
CGCAGCCGCCTATGCGCAGGTGCACCCTGCACCATCTGAAACAGCCATCCCCGACATTCTCGCCCGTCCAGTACACGAATGGAAAGGTTTGCTGAAAAATGACTTCGAACCGAGCGTTTTCGCCCAATATCCAGTTCTTGGCGAAATTAAGGAGGAAATCTATCGCCACGGCGCACTCTATGCCTCGATGAGCGGATCAGGTTCGTCAATGTTCGGCATTTTTGCCGACGACACCCAAGCAGAAGTCCTCCGCGCCCTCTACCCCGATTACGACAGCTATTTCATAGCGTTATAATAAAACCACCGCATTGTCTCGGAGATGCCGATAATCACCTGCCGTCTTACGCAGAAGCTCCAAGCCGCGGCCACAATATCTCACACAGATTCAACAGATTTAGCCGATAGGGTTATTAACGGATTGACACACAGCCTCGGCTAAAAAACACGTTCTGAAGGAACGAAGGCCGAGGCGAAGCTGAGGCTTATAGCCAGGGGTGAGCGAAGCGTAACCCCTGGACCTCTTGCCACCCCGCAAGAGGCATCTGAAAGATGCGAAAACGCCTGCTAATCAAGTGATTTCGCTTCCTCCAGAAGCTTTTTCGCAGGTGTCAATTTCCGTGGGTTACGCTAACGCTCACCCACGGCTATAAGTCGAAGCCAAGCTTCGACCTTGCTTCCTTCAGAAGCTCCAAGCCGCGGTCACAATATCACTCACAGATCCAACAGATTTAGCTGATAGTGTTATCCAACGCAGCAGCACAGCCTCGGCGAGGCTGATTTATGGTTAGCACCACACTAAGGGAGCGCAGCGACCGGTGTGGTGTGCCACGAACCACCCGCCAATCAGCTTCGGAGATGATAGGCACCCGCAGTCTCACGCAGAATGAATAAATAGCCTATCTACCAAACCAGCAAAAAATTATTCCGCGACACAGCACTTTGGCAGAGTATTTGCAGTAGTTTATGGTAACAAAACTGCAAATTAAAAATAATTATGTCAAAAAAGCAAACAGAAAACATCAATAACGAAGAATTGAACAATCAGGAATCCGCCGAGCAAACTGCTGAAACACAGGCAGAAGCACAAGCTGAGGCTAACGAAAGCGAAGAGCAGGCCCAAGAAGCCGAAGCTCCAGCCGAAGACACTCCTGACGCCAAAATAAACAAACTTACCGAAGACCTCGAAAAATCCAACAAGGAATACCTATTCCTAATGGCTGAATTCGACAACTTCCGCAAGCGCACAGTGCGCGAGAAAGCCGACATCATTCGCAATGCTGGCGAGAAAGTGCTCGGCGAACTGCTGCCTATTATCGACGACTTCGAACGCGCCATCAAGGCAAACGAACAAGCCGACGACATCGACGCCATCAAGCAAGGCGTTACATTGATTTACAACAAGTTAATTAAATATCTCGAACATAATCAGGTGAAAGCCATCGAATCGACTGGCAATGACTTCGACACCGAATTGCACGAAGCCGTAACCACATTCCCAGCACCATCGGAGGAGATGAAGGGCAAGGTTATCGACACCGTGCTCACCGGCTACACCATCAACGACAAAGTGCTACGCCATGCCAAAGTGGTGGTAGGACAATAACACATATTTAGCGGAATATAGCAATTATGGCAGAAAAGAAAGACTATTACGAAGTGCTTGGCGTGAGCAAAAGCGCTACCGACGAAGAATTGAAAAAAGCCTACCGCAAGGTGGCTATGAAATATCATCCCGACCGTCAGTCCGACAAATCGGATGCCGAGAAAAAAGAGGCTGAAGAGAAGTTCAAGGAAGCGGCTGAGGCTTACAGCGTGCTTAGCGATAAGGACAAGCGCGCCCGCTACGACCAGTTCGGCCATGCAGGCGTTGACGGAAACGGCGCTGGCGGCTTCGGCGGATTTAGCGACATCAACGATATTTTCCGCAACTTCGGCGACATTTTCGGCGGATTTGGCGGTTTCGCAGGCTTCGGAGGAGGCTTTGGCGGCGGACGTCAGCGCACTGCCACCAAGCGAGGCACCGACTTGCGCATTCGGGTAAAATTAAACCTCAAAGAGGTGGCACACGGCGTGGAAAAGAAACTTAAAATTCCTCGCATGGTGGCTTGCCCCGACTGTAACGGCTCAGGAGCCAAGAACGGCACCGAATTTACCACTTGCTCGCACTGCAACGGCTCGGGTTATATCACCAAAGTGCAGGACAGTTTCTTCGGAAAGATGCAGACACAGTCGGTTTGCCCTAACTGCAAGGGCGAAGGTAAGATTATTCGCGAAAAATGCCCTTCGTGCGGCGGCGTAGGCCTCGAACGCAAGGAGCAAGTGGTGAGCGTGAACATCCCTGCCGGTGTGGCAGATGGCATGTTGCTACGTATGCAAGGCTACGGCAACGACGCTCAAGGCGGAGGAATCCCAGGCGACCTTATTATCCAGATTGAGGAAGAACCGAACACCGAACTTCAGCGCGACGGCGAAGACCTAATCTACAACCTCATGCTCGACTTCCCTACCGCTGTGTTTGGCGGCAAAGTTGAAGTGCCTACCGTAGATGGCCGCGCACGCCTAACAATCGAACCGGGCACACAACCCGGCAAGGTGCTACGCTTGCGCAACAAGGGACTTCCTAACCCTAACGGATACGGCAACGGCGACCTGCTTATCAACATCATGGTCTATGTGCCCGAGCACCTCAACAGTGACGAACGCCGAGCCATAGAGTCACTCCGAAATTCAGAGAACATCAAACCATCTGAATCGACCAAAAAACGACTCTTCGACCGCCTCCGCCACATCTTCGACTAATTCATCATCAAAATATCCCAACCAATAGCATAGCCCAACTCCGGACTATGCTATTTTTTTGTCACAAATAACACAAAGGGCAGAAAGCAAGTTTCGATGCTTTCTGCCCTGATATTTGGGTGATTCTTTATTCTGTTAGTCGCGGCTGTCGCCGAAGAAGCGTAGCAGATAGAGGAATAGGTTGACGAAGTCGAGATAGAGATTCAATGCGCCTAAAGTGGCTATTTTTCCCGCCATCGACTGGTCGGCATATTGCGTCATCTGCTTGATTTTCTGTGTATCCCAAGCGGTGAGGCCTATAAATATCAGCACACCGGCGAAGCTGATTATCCAGTCCATTGTAGAACTATTAACGAAAACATTCACCAACGAGCACACTATCAAGCCGATTAGCGCCATAAACAGGATTGAACCCATGCGGCTCAAATCGTTGCTTGTGAAATAGCCGTAAACGCTCATTGCGGCAAACACGCCTGCTGTGATGAAGAATGTATAGGCAATCGACGATGCTGTATATACGAGCAGAATCACAGAGAATACCACACCTGTGAGCACGCTATAGAGATAGAATAGCAGCGATGCCATTGGGGTGCTTAACTTGTGTATGCGACCCGATAGCACAAGCACCACGCCCACCTGAAGCACCAGGAGCACTATTGGAGCCATGCGGTTGCTGAAAATCATTGTCAATATGGCTTCATTTCCTGCCACGAACATCGATGTTACGGCTGTGACTATCATAGCCAGGAACATCTTAAAATACACACGTCGCATCACGCTATTGGTTAGCGACACTTGTGCAGTGTTTTCAAATCCATTTCCCATAATTTTTCCTTTGTCTTTTAGTTGTTGATTGTCATATAATAATTAAATAAATCACACTAATTACATGCGCGAAGGAACTTCGATACCGAGCAATGCAATGCCGCGGCGAGCGATGGTTGCCACCTGATTCGACAATGCAAGGCGGAAAGCACGCACCTTGGCGTCGTCTTCGCCGAGGATGGTGTAGCCGTGGTAGTATTGATTAAATTCCTTCACAAGTTCATACACATAGTTAGCTATCAACGCAGGGCTGTAGGTGACGCCAGCCTCCGAGATGATGGCTGGGAAGTCGCTCAAGCGCTGTATCAATGCCACTTCCTTTTCATTTGGTTCTACGCCCGAGAAGTCGGCTGTGAGGTCGGCTGGATTAGCCTTGCGGAGCAGCGACTGGATGCGTGCGTAGGTGTATTGAATGAATGGTCCTGTGTTGCCGTTGAAGTCAATCGACTCTTTGGGGTTGAACATCATGTTCTTGCGAGGATCCACCTTTAGCAAGAAGTATTTCAAGGCGCCGAGACCCACCACGCGAGCTATCTCTTGTTTTTCGTCGTTGGTAAACTCCGATGGCTTGCCCTTGGCTGCATTTTCAGCCTCGCGTTCGAGAATGGTGTCGAGAGCCGAATTCACCATTTCATCCATAAGGTCATCGGCATCAACCACTGTGCCTTCGCGGCTCTTCATCTTGCCTTCAGGGAGTTCCACCATACCGTAAGAGAAGTGCACTAAGTCCTTGCCCCACTTAAATCCGAGTTTGTCGAGCAGGAGCGATAGCACCTGGAAGTGGTAGTTCTGCTCATTGCCCACCACATATATCATCTTATCGATAGGATAATCTTGGTAGCGAAGCTTGGCAGTGCCTATATCTTGTGTCATATACACCGATGTGCCGTCGCTGCGGAGCAGCAACTTATGGTCGAGGCCGTCGGCGGTGAGGTCAGCCCACACCGAGTTGTCCTCGCGGCGATACATGATGCCTTTTTCGAGTCCTTCGAGCACTTTCTCCTTGCCTTCGAGGTAGGTGTCGCTCTCATAGTAGATTTTGTCGAAATCCACGCCCATACGCTTGTAGGTGGCATCGAATCCGGCATACACCCATTCGTTCATCATTCGCCATACGCTGCGCACTTCTTCGTCGCCTGCTTCCCACTTCTTGAGCATTTCGCGAGCTTCCTTCATCAGTGGCGACTTGGCTTCGGCAGCTGCCTTGCGGGCTTCCTTGGTCTTATCGGCATCTTCGCACTCTATAGCTTTCACTTCTGGGTCATTTTCCATGATTTCCTTCACTTCAGCCTTGTAGTGCTTGTCGAAGAGCACATAGAAGTCGCCTATCAAGTGGTCGCCCTTCTTGCCGGCCTGCTCGGGAGTGATGCCGTTGCCCCACTTTTGCCATGCAAGCATCGACTTGCAGATGTGTATGCCGCGGTCGTTAACGATGTTGGTCTTAACCACCTTGTAGCCGTTAGCCTTCATAATCTCCGATAGGCTATAGCCGAGCAGATTGTTGCGCACGTGGCCCAAGTGGAGTGGTTTATTGGTGTTTGGCGACGAATATTCTATCATCACCAATTGGCTTTCGGGAGTCTCTTGCTTAAATCCATAGTTGGCGTCGGCTGCGATGTGGCCCAACACCGATGCCCAGAACGACGGCTTGATAACGATGTTGAGGAATCCCTTAATCACATTGAACGACTGCACTGCCTCGCAGTTTGCCACGAGATATTCGCCTATTTCTTGACCAGTAGCCTCCGGACCCTTGCGCGATGCCTTAAGGAATGGGAACACCACCACGGTGAGGTTGCCTTCAAATTCTTTCTTTGTGGTTTGTAGCGTCACTTTCTCGGCTGGAAAATCCAAGCCGTACAACGCCTTCACAGCCTCAGCTGTGGATTGCATAAGTATGTTATCTATCGACATCTTTCTATTTAAATTTATATATATTTGTTTCAAAGTGCAAAGATAGTCATAAAAAACGAATAATTCCCTTTGCATCAGCGGTTATTCGCCAATAATTTTGGGGATATATCAAAAAAGGCAATACGGGGAAGAAGTCTTGCCCCCTCCGTATTGTGCCGGAAAGCATTAAAAAAATCTCTTCCCGGTCCCGGTTTGCTGCATATCAATAGCGATAGTGCCGACTGTGTTCAGCCAATTTCTCGCCTAAGTATCAACAGAGTGCGGCTGCAGAAATTATCTATTTTATCAAGTTCCCAACCGTTCTCGCCATGTTTATTCAGAATTCGTTCTACCTCATAGATATAGTCATAGATTTCCATCCTGTCGTAGTTGATATTTTCCACCCTGTATTCGTATTTCTTTCTGCTCATAATTATGATGTCTTTAAAAAATTTGTACCTTAATTGCGCAGCACAATAATCTTGTAAAAATTTCGCCTGTCTCTGTGCTGCCAAACTAACAAAACAAGCAAAGCGTCTAACGAAACAAAGGTAGCAACAAAAAATGAGAACTACCCTCTTTTGCAGAATTTATCTTGCAATCGACGCATTTCCCCGATTTTGCGCAATCGGGTGCATGGTGTGACTTGTAACTGCACCGCAGCTGTGCATCACAGCTGCACTTCTATTATTTCATTTGTTTCGGGATACCACACATAGCCTTCATCAACCTTCATTCCGGTGAGTTCGAGGGCTTTGGCATAATCTTGCACCTGCTTCACATATTTAGCCTTGCTGCTCTCGTTGTGTCCGAATTTATAGTCGATAAGCACCGTTTTGCCTTCGGGAGTGCGGATTATTCGGTCGGGGCGGCGATATATGCGTTTGCCATCGTCGCCGATAAGCGCTATGGTGCGCTCGTTGCACACCTTGTTGCGATCGTCGAACCATGCACCGGTCTTGGGGTCGGCAAGGGCGCGCTCCACTATTTCCTTGGCTTCCTCGTAGTTGTCGTAGATCAAACCACGGCGATAACCCACTCGCAGCACGCGATTCTTCATGCTGCGACGCTTGAGCATGCTGAACAACTTGTGCATCTTGATGCCTTTTTCCTGAATCGCGCTATACTCCTCGGGCACACACACTTTTAATGGGTCGGCATAAGTGTAAATCTCGGGCAATTCGTCGCCGAGAGCTGCTATGATGGGCGGCACATATTGTTTCTCGGTCTTTACTTCCACTTTTCGCTCCACATGGGCAGGCGTGCCCACGCTGTAAACCCTCATATCGCCGTCGAAGCCTTCTGTAGCGCTCACAGCCACGCGGCTGCCGTAGCTGGCATATTTCTCCTCGAGAGCTGCAGCATTTGCCTCATCGAGCTGCGGCATAATGCTTCGCAGATGGCTGTCGATGGTGTCGGCCTTGGCATCGCCCTCTGGAGCAAAGATGTGCAGCTCGTCAACGGCGCGCGTAAATGCCACATAAGTCTTGTTCAGGTTGTCGATATGGCTTTGCGAAACATTAGCCTCGTATGGTTCACTCAGCTGTGGTATTGTTTTCACCACCGACGACTTCATGGGCACTATTGGCGGCACTATTTCGTCGGGGATATCGGAGAATTGAGGTATGGTCACAAAGTCCTTGTGTTCCACCCATATAAGTTCGTCGAGTTTGCACATATTCCAATCGGCAAATGGCACTATCACCACGGGAAATTCGAGTCCTTTCGACTTGTGAATGGTCATAATCTTCACCGAGTCGCTTCCACTTGGCACTGGCACCGACAGGATGTCCTTCTTTTGGTCCCACCACTTCAGGAATGAGTGCACCGTGGCAGGATATTTCGACATGTAATCATACACGCAGTCGAAGAACGCCATCAAAAAGGCATTTTCGGCCTTGCGGTCAGCTTCGGGCACCACTTTGCACACTATATTTTCTATGATTGCCGCAAGGTTGAAATCGTCGGCAATGGTTTCCACAAGTTCTTTTCTGATGTCGAGATATTCGCGGCTAAATCGCACCTGAGAATCTTTGTCATCGAGTTCCAACTCGTGGCTGAGGTCATCGGCAAAGATTTGGCTTAGCAGTTTGCCTCGTTCTTCGGGATCGTCGCTCTCCATGAGGCTTTCGCGCATATCATATTCGCGCAGCACGCGCCACACCTTGGCTTGGCGGTCGTAGTTTCGGCGAACTCGCTCGTCGCGGCCCACGGTGAGGTTCACCGAGTCGAAGTAGCGCAGATTGCTTATCACCAGTCGCACGGCTGGCGATGAGTTGAGAAACATCGATTCGCCCGACACCACATCGATTTTGCGGTCGGCGGTCTCGTTATACTCCATGATGCGGCTTACCACATCGGCACCTTCATAGTTAGTATTCACCAAGATTGCCATGTCGCCCAGTCGGTAGCCGCGATCCATCAACTGGCAGATGTAATCGGGCAACATATCGAGCACAGTGCGGTCAAAGGGTTTCTTGTTTTGCTTTGTAGCGTCGTCGGGGTCGCTATCGTCGTCGGGGTCACCGGGCACTGGCGTCACAAAGTTTACTCGCACATAGCCGCTGTCTCCGGTCTTTTTGGGATTGACGGTCTGAATGAGGTTGCTATAGGTTGCTTCGGCTTTGAGGGCGGTCACAAGCTTGTCGAAGAGCACATTATTGAAGCGAATTACGCTCGGCGCACTTCGCCAATTCACTATTTTCTCGCGATCCACATACACCCACGGCGCAAAATCTTCCTCCACCTGACTTTGAAACAAAGTAGGGTCGGAATTGCGGAATCGATAGATGCACTGCTTCTCATCGCCTATAATCAGGTTATCGTCGCCGAAGCTGGCGCTCTCCTCGAGCAGCGGCGACAGGTTCTGATACTGCATCATCGAGGTATCCTGAAATTCGTCGATAAGGTAATGGTCTATCCATGTGCCCATGCGCTCATACATAAATAGCACACTACCCTTGCGCACCACGTCTTTTAGCAGCTGATTGGTGTCGCTAAGCAACATAGTCTTATTATTGCGCAGAAATTCTTCCATTTTAATACCTATAATACCCAGTAGGCCAAATCGATAAAGATTATTCTGCACATCGCCGACCATAGCCTTTTCTTGACTCGGTTTATAGGAATCCTCCACGAGTTGCTGCATTGCTGTAAGCAGGTCGTCGTGCTCATGCGCTTTCACCTGCTTCTTCCATAATCTATCGGTGCTCCAACCTTCAAGGCTCTTTAAGTCCCATTCTCGCGATTTCTCGAGAAATTCCTCAGAAATAGCTTTGCCCTCATCACACCATTTTCTTATGTCGCCTAGTTTAGGTCTCGAACTCAAGGCAAATCCACCTTCCACGATATTGGCCTGCCGCATAATATCTTGATAGCGCTTGAGGCACTCCTTGCGAAAGGCTTCGGCTTCGCCGCACTTCTTGGCAACGGCTTTGCGGAAGCGGTTGATGCGCGATTCTCGGTAATCATCGTCGGTCAAATCAGCGAAATAGGCGTCAATCTCGTCTTTCTTGTTCTGATAAAATTCTTTGGTAATGTTCTCGGCGAACGAGCGCAGCTGGGCGGTTTGGAACACATTCCACGACTGTCGGTCATTGAGCTTCTGTTTCATAAAGTCCACCAGCCAGCTGTGTATCAAGCCACTGCGCATAGCTCCGCTGCCCATCTCCATCAAGAAGATGTTCACGCCCATGCGGGTGGAATATTTCGAGTCGAGTTCTACCTCGTAGTCGTAGTCGAAATCGAGTTCGAAGGCAAACGTACGCAGCACCGTTTGGAAAAAAGAGTCGATGGTGCTGACATTGAATGTGGTGTAGTTATACAGGATCTCTTGCAGAGCCACATCGGCAGTTTGCTTTAGCTTTTCCTCATCGGTATGCAGGTCGGCAACGAGCTGCTTCAGGTAGTCGCCCTTGCCTTGCGATAGCAGGCACAATTCTTTCACTATGCGCTGCTTCATCTCGTCGGTAGCCTTATTGGTGAAGGTTATCGCCAAGATGTGCTGATGATACTCCTCGCGATTGGCGAGGTAGTAAAGTCCTGTTTCCTTGTTTTTCTTGCCCAATAGTATCTTGATGTATTCATAGGTCAGCTGATAGGTCTTGCCCGAGCCAGCCGAGGCCTTTATCACCTTGAGCGATGGTGTGCTTGTGTTATTCATTACTATTTTATCTTGTTATATTATATAATTCTTGCTTTCAGACCTTTCGATTTGAGCAGGGCAAGCACTTTGTCGCGGAAATCGCCTTGAATCAATATCTCGCCGCCGCGTGCCGATCCGCCCACGCCGCAGTGCGCCTTGAGTTCGCGCGCAAGGTCTTTAAGCGTCTCATCGTCGCACAGCAGGTCGGTAACCAGAGTCACCTTTTTGCCCTTGCGATTGCGCTTATCCAGCATCACATTCACCATTTGGTTGCCTTGCTGCTCCTTGAGCGATGTGGCTGTGTCGGCAACGGGTGCCTCTGCCTCGCTGCTCTCACTCTTAAGCTGCTCCAACTCTGCCCCGAAGGCAGCCCCAAGTTTTTCTCTCCAGTCTTCCATTATTCGATTATATTCTGTTTGTTTTTGCGAATTTACGAAATTTATCACTAATTTTCGGCCTCGGCAGGATTATTTATTTCTACAATTTTTTGTTACTTTTGTATTAATGAAAAAAATCGCCAACAACCGATATAGCATACATTATGAACCGTGACATAAAGTCTATGCTTCGCGCATCATCTATCACAGCCATTGCAATACTTACAACACTCTCGGTTATTGCAGGAGTGCGATTGCCACACGACTTTCGGTCGGAGCAGATTCTTTTATGCCCCGACAACCATTATTATCATGCTGGCGACACTATATGGCTGCAAGGCGTGGTAACCTGCAATTCCACACCCTCATTTCACCCATACAGCAGATATCTTACCGTCGAACTTATCACTCCCGACACAACAATCTCGCGTATCGAAACCGAGTTAGATTCTTTAGGCCGATTCTGCACGGTTATGCCCACCGATATCCACCTTCCCGACGGTACTTACCTATTGAGGGCATACACCCAACTGATGAGGAGTTTCTCGCCTAAGAATTTTGCTTTTCAAACTATAAACATAGCCCAGAAACCCATCGACAGCGAAATTGACCACAATGACGACTCGGTCATCTGCCACGCCTTTCCATGGGGAGGATTCGTAGCAAGCGGTGTGGTGCAGAACATCACCACTTGGCTCTGCAACAGGTCGGGGCGCGCTCTCCCTAACAGAGAGTTGCTGCTAAGTGACCACAACGGAAGCACCATCGACAGACGCACCACCTCGGCTAACGGGTTGGCTGTATTCTCTTTTGTGCCTCAACCGGGTGCTGAATATGCCATTATCGCAGCCAACGGCTATTCTAATGAGCCCCTTGCCAAATTGAAACCCGACGATTCGAAGCCCAAAATACAATGCTTTATCCGAGACCGAAAAGTTACTTTCTCTGTATATAATGCCTCTACCCTTCCTGAAGGTTTTAGAATTTACGGCTATGATTGCCGCAACGGGCTAACTCGGGTTGACGCCAAAGCTGACCGTGGGGCTTTCACGCTAATCAATAAGCCCTCGCTATTCACCATATTTCTCACCGATTCGGTCAATCGTGTCATATCGGAATGTTCTGCCTTCGGCGGCTCTGATTTGCAGTGTTCTGTTAAGGCTCCGCACACAGCAGTCACCGGCGATTCTATCGTTCCGGTTATTGAGAACCTTCCGGAAGATGCCATGGTCATCGCACGGCTTATGCCGGGCGACATCTCTTCAGTAGCCGATGCCGCTTCTGCCATCATCTTATCGAGCCAATTAACCTCACCCATTCCTCTGCCTTCGAGTTTCGTTTCCTATCGCAGCCACAGCCGAATAGTCAACGACATAAATGCTTGGTTGGCAACCGCCTCATTCTCACGATTCTCGTTGTCCGATGCCATCGAGCGCGACTCGTTGATTTATACGCATCTACCCAAATTGCAAATGTCGATATCGGGCAATGCCTATCTTAAATCGGGTTACAGTTTGGCTGATGGATCTTTAGTGGTGTATAACACCGAGACCAACGACGTTGCCGACGCCACATTTAACAAAAAGGGCGACTTCGATATAGCCCTAAACAATTTTTACGGCAACACGCGTTTTTATTTCCAAGCCACCGACCGAAAAGAACTCGCCGTGAAAGCCGTATTTCAATTTACCGACCAAACATATCCCGCCATCACCTTGCCTAAACAATTACAATTCGCCGTCAGCGACAGTATGCTCCACCTCGAGCATAACGCTCTGGAATTGCCCGAATTAACGGTTAAGGCTTACACAAAAAAAGAGACAAACATACCCACCAACAAATTCTATAGCGTTCGATACAAAGACAGAGAAGAGATAGAACGCCGCCGCTATGTGACGCTCCGTGACATTTTGCGAAATCTTGTAGGAGTCAGATTAGTCAATGACGAATTGGTCAGCACCCGAGGAGTAGCCACTTTATCCGGCTCGGCTCATGTCTCAATGATGGTGGACAACGACTTGTTTAAAAACGGGGCTAACGATTTCAAGATGATGCTGGATATGTCGGCCAACAATATTGAATCGGTGGAATATATGCCACCATGGAAGGCTTTGGCTTACACAAGCGATGCATTTAACGGCGTGGTACATATCCGAACTCGCGACTCACATATCCACCCCCCCGAAACCCGAGGCTCTTACTTCACCTTCACCGGACTTGCGCCATCTTTGCCCATTTCTGCCCCCATTGCCACAAAGGCAGGTAACTTCACATTGGTAATCGACGTTATATCACCCCAAGGCATCGGCACTTTCTATCAAGATATCGTTGTTTCCGACCGATAAGCGGCAGTTGCTTACGCGCCACTTTTTCCACACCGGGGGAAATATTTCTTAAATTATGCCACAAAACCGTTGCACGGCATCGGTATGTTTCAAATTTTCGTTACCTTTGTTTCACCAAACATTTTATAACTAAATATATTTATTACAACAAAGGTATTATGAAACAACTACGCAAGGCATTAGCATTGGCTATTGCATCTATTTTTGTACTCAGTCTCTCGGCTCAGGAACAGAAGGTTAAAGTGTCGATTCTCGGCGATTCTTACAGCACTTTTGAAGGATATGTGGTTGAAGGCAACGAGTTATGGTACGGGTCAAGCCCCCAATGGGATCGCGGCAACGATGTAGTGCGAGTGTGGGACACCTGGTGGCACCAACTTATCGACGACAACGGGCTTCAACTCGAAGTGAACGATTCGTGGTCGGGCTCTACTGTTTGCACCACAAGCTATAACGGTGCTTATAGGCCAGAGAATGCCTTCGTATCGAAATTACGAATCGATCGTCTTGGCAATCCTGATGTAATCCTTGTGTTTGGCGGCACCAACGATATGTGGGCTGGCTCTCCTTTGGGCGATTACCAGTATGCCGACTGGTCCGACGACGACTTGCGCAACTTCCGCCCTGCGCTTTGCTATCTATTCGACCAGTTGCACAAGCGCTACCCCAATGCACTAATCTACAACATCGAGAACACTGAACTGCGAAGCGAATTTTATGAGTCGTGCGAGGTGATTTGCAAGCACTATGGCGTAACTCGTGTGCGTCTGCACCACATCAGCAAGCAGTTAGGACACCCATCAATCGACGGTATGAACGCCATAGCTCGCCAAGTGTGGGACGTGATTGGCCGACGAATCTCTGCCGGCAAAGTGTATTGACGCCACCATTTTTCATCAAGAAACATTTCGCCCAATACGACAATATTTGAGCGACATCTTATTTTAGAATTAAAAGAATCACCCGACTTGCCCAATCGAGGCTTGCGGGTGATTCTTTTAGCATTATTGTGGATTATTTTCTATATCACATTGTTGCAGGGTCGCAAGTAAGTTCCACGCCGAGGCGCTTAAATATCTTGCGGTCAACTTCGCTCAACAGCACCGTAGAGTGCACTTGGCAACCTTCGAGCTTAGGCAGCTGCTCGAGCGCGAGTCGGCATTTTTCATCGGTCATGCTGAGCATCGATAGCGCCACGAGCACTTCATCGGTGTGCAATCGAGGATTGTGACCGTGCAGGAATGTCACCTTGGTGCGCTGTATAGGTTCTATCATAGTCTGTGGAATGAGCTTCACTTCGTGAGCTATGCCTGCCAGATGCTTGGTGGCGTTGAGCAGCAAAGCCGCGCTCGGACCGAGCAAACCGCTCGAACGGGCTGTGATGATAGTTCCGTCTTGAAGTTCGATGGCTGCCGATGCAAGTCCGGTAAGCTCCTTGCGCTCGCGGGCTGCCACCGTGGTGCGGCGATACTCTGGAGTGAGTTTTGCCTGCTGCATAAGCAGAGCTATCTTCTTCACCTCGTTCTCGTTGTCGCCACGCTCGGCAAGGCGGTTAAGGGCAGTGTAGTAGCGGCGAATGATCTCGTCGCGAGCGGCATTGCAGCACACATCTTCATCGCTCATGCAGAAGCCTATCATATTAACGCCCATATCGGTGGGCGACTTATATGGATTCTCTCCATACACGCCCTCAAAGATGGCATTGAGCACTGGGAAGATTTCGATGTCGCGATTGTAGTTCACGGCTATCTTTCCATAAGCTTCGAGGTGGAATGGGTCGATCATGTTCACATCGTTAAGGTCGGCTGTAGCAGCCTCGTATGCCACATTCACAGGGTGCTTCAGCGGCAAGTTCCACACCGGGAAGGTCTCGAACTTGGCATATCCTGCCTTAATGCCGCGCTTATGCTCGTGGTATAGCTGGCTCAAGCACACTGCCATCTTGCCGCTACCGGGACCCGGAGCTGTAACCACCACGAGTGGACGGGTGGTCTCGGCATAATCGTTGCGGCCGAACCCTTCTTCGGAGTCGATGAGTTCCACATTATTAGGATAGCCGTCGATGGTGTAGTGATAGCAAACTTTGATGCCCATACGCTCCAAGCGGGCGCGATAAGCATCGGCACTTTTCTGTCCATTGTAGTGGGTGATTACCACGTAGGTGGTGTATAAGCCTACTTTCTCGAACTCGCCGCGCAGGCGCAGCACGTCTTCGTCGTAGGTGATGCCCAAGTCGCCTCGCACCTTGTTCTTCTCGATGTCGAATGCACTAATCACGATTATTACTTCGGCACAATCGCTCAACTGCATGAGCATGCGCAACTTACTATCGGGGTGGAAACCAGGCAACACGCGGCTTGCGTGATAGTCGTCAAACAACTTACCTCCAAACTCGAGGTATAACTTATCGCCGAACTGAGCTATGCGCTCTTTGATGCGTTCGGACTGAATCTTGAGATATTTCTCGTTATCAAAACCGTTCTTCATACGGACTGCAAAGATACAAATTCTTTTACTCGATTGCAATATATTGACTTGAATTTTAGCAAATTTTCGGCTCGCAGCTTTGGTGATGCATCGTCAGTCTTCACCATGCTGCGATTCGGGCGCAAGTTGCTCTATATAAGCGCGTAACTGGGCATAAAACTTATGATGCAGCAGGGTTGACGCGTCGCCCACTATCATTACTTTCATGCGGGCGCGCGTAATTGCCACGTTCATGCGTCGCAAGTCGCTCAAGAAGCCTATGCGGCCGTCGTCGTTGCTTCGCACGAGGCTTATCATCACCACATCGCGCTCCTGACCTTGAAAGCCATCGATGGTGTTGATGCTGAGCTGCTGCTTTATGGGTTTGAGCACTGCACTCTTCTTTATTTTCGACCGCAGATACTTCACTTGCGCCTTGTAGGGCGAAATCAGCCCGAAGTCGATGCGCTCATCAAGTATGCGCTGCACTCCTATTCGCTGCACATATCGCTCGAGTTCGGCTATAAAGAAATCGCCTTCGAGCGTATTCAGGCGGCTATTGCCTGCGCTCACTGTGCGCTCGGCAAAGTCCATATCGGAGGTATCTATCCACTCCATGGCTATGTCGTAGTCGAGGATTCCGCGCGACTCCACATCGGGCGCAGCCACCAAGTTACCGCCATAGAACCACTGCGACGAGAATTTCATAATGTCGCTATGCATGCGATATTGCACACATAGCAGCGTCACCGCCTGAGGCCATCGCATTGCCACGCGTTCCATCATGGTGCGCGAGAGTCCGCTGCGCTCTGCCTCATAGCACTTGATGGTGGGCGGCAGCTGGCAATGGTCGCCTGCTAAAATCACGCGGTCGGCTTTGCGCACTGCTATCCACGTGGCTGCCTCGAGCGCCTGACCGGCTTCATCCACAAAGAGCGTGGAGAAATGCCTGCCCTTGAGCAGCACACTGTTGCTGCCCACAAGGGTGCACGACACCACTCGGGCTTGATTGAACAATTCAGCATTGATTTTCACCTCGAGTTCTTCGGCACGATGGCGCAATTTGGCTATGCGGTTGCGCACGGTGTCGCTGTTGCGATGCTTTTTGTCGAGTCCTTGCAGCTGCCTGATAGCTTTACGCATACTCCACAATTCGGGGTAATCGGGGTGGCTCTCAAACTGGCGTTCGTAGCAGAACGAGAGCATTTTATCGTTTACTCTTGAGGGATTGCCTATTCGCAGTACTGGCACGCCGCGATCCACGAGTTTTTCGCTAATCCAATCTACTGCCATATTCGACTGGGCGCACACCAGCACTTGCGGCTCGCGATTGAGCGTTTCGTAGATGGCTTCGACGAGCGTGGTGGTCTTGCCGGTGCCCGGAGGTCCGTGCACTATCATCACATCGCGGCAGGCAAGTATGTTGTTCACCGCCACTTCTTGGCTGCGGTTTAGCCATGGAAAACGCATAGGATAGATGTCGCGAAAACCCGGTTCGACGAGCCCACACAGCACATCGCGCAGTGCCACAAGACGCGTGTTGGTGGTTTTCTCCACATCATTAAGGGCTTCAAACATAGTGCGATAGCTGGTTTCGTCGAGCGAAAGCTGCACGCCCAAACCCGCCGAATTTTCCATATCCATTATCACCGATGCACTCGGCACAACTATAGCCATACGGTTTTCCTCCACATAGCTAACTGTACCGACATAATGCTTATAGGTCACTTGACCCGCCTCATTCTCCACGAAGAAGCGCACTTGGCGACCGTATTCAAACTGGTGCTCCTCGTCGCTATGCTCTTCGCCGCGATACACTTCCACCACCAGCTGATTGAGCGAATTATAATGATTTCGGCCCACACGCACAGGGTGCCAGCACAATCCGCGCTGCACATTTCGCGCCACTCCGAGCTCTTCGCTCAGGCGCTTATATTCCTCCTTTTCGTAGTCATACTCCATCTGCAACAGCTGGCGCTGACGCAAAAAATGTCGTGTGATGGATGGTTTTTCCGTTTTCTCCATTGCCGATTATCATATTATTCGCCACCACGGGGCGGCTTTTCTTTTCCAACCGCAAAGTTATTGAAAAAAGACGCCTTTGACAAACCAAACCACTCGCCGCCACATCAATTTCACCCTCTAAAATCAGGAAAATGTGAAAAATTAGCCCAAAAACAATGCCGATAATGTGAAATTTTACCCTAAAAATAGTGCCGATAATGTGAAATAAAGCACATACAATGCTAATATACAAGGAATTGCAACATTTACAAAAATCTCATTTCTTTTTAAAGTAAAACTACTCTGGCAAATAATAGTCTGCAATAACTAATCCAATCTGCCCAAATAACGAAATAGCGTTCTATAACAATCACAAAGTGCGGTGAAATTGCTGCAATCGTTGCTTATAAGCGCCCAAGCGGGGGTTTTGCCTATTTTTTCGAAAAAATTTCAGGCGAAATATGACTTCA
>CALZAF010000012.1 GCA_945612775.1 uncultured bacterium
CGGTGATGATGTGGTCGGCTTGGTTCATACCATCTTTTTCGATGCCGAACACGGTAGGGTTCACGTTGCCGCGGCTACGGTCGTAGTCGGTGGCGTGTACGTGGATTACAAGAGGCTTTCCGCTCACTTGCTTGGCGTGGATGCCGGCAGGATAGGTTAGCCAGTCGTGAGAGTGAATAACGTCGAATTGCGCAGTGCGGGCAATCACGCCAGCCACGATGGAATAGTTGTTGATTTCTTCCATCAGGTTCTGAGGATACTTACCCGAAAATTCGATACAGCCGAGGTCGTTAACGTTTAGGTAATTGAAGTCGGCATATATGTGGTCGCGAAGGTCGAAATAGGTCTGAGGATCCATAACGTGACCTTGGCGTTGCTGGACGTAGTCCCAGCTGACATCGCGCCAAGCCACAGGAGTGTTGCTTGCGCCGATAATCTTAGCGAAGGTCTTTTCTTCGTCGCCCAGAGGCTTAGGGATGACGAATGTGATGTCCATATCGCCATTTTCGAAAATGCCTTTAGTAAGGCCATAGCTGGCAGTGCCAAGACCGCCGAGGATATGAGGTGGGAATTCCCAACCAAACATTAATGCTTTCATACGCGCTATGCTTAGTAATGTAATTTCATGGATTCGTCGTCGATATTCTTAATCATACGAAGCACTCTTAGCACTCCGCTCACATTAGCAGCAAAGCTCACAGCTCCACGGCCTATGTAAGGTGGGTTGCCGTCGTAGAGTTCGGAAAGCGAACCGATACATCCTTGGCTCATTTCGTCTTCGTAGCCGATGAGGTTACGTTCGATGAACGAGAGTCCGCTGAGGCCGAACACTTTCACATAGGCGTCGGCATAGAAGCCGAGCAGCCATGGACGGGCACTGCCTTGATAGTATGCTTCTTCGCGTTCTTCTGGGTTGCCCAGGTACCAAGGCTTGTAGCCGTAGCTGTTAGGGCTGAGGGTGCGTAGGCCCTTAGGTGTGAGAAGTTCGCGAGTAACGAAGTCGAGCACGGTCTTGCGTTGACGACGGTCGAGTGGCGAGTAGTCGAGGCCGGCTGCGATGATCATGTTAGGACGCACGCTTGGGTCGCTGTAGTAGCCATCTACATAGTCGTAGAGGTAGCCCGATTCGTTGAGGAATGTAGCGATAAATGCGTCTTTTGCCTTGTCGGTGATTTCTTCCCAAATCTTCACTTGGTCGATGCTTGCCACGTCGTCGGCAAATAGGTTCTGAGCAAATTTCAGCGCGTTGTACCAAAGGGCGTTAAACTCAACGATGTAGCCCGAGCGAGGGATGATAGGAGTGCCATCGGGGCGCGAAGAGTCCATCCAAGTCATAGGCACCTTGGTTCCGTCGGTGGTAACGAGACCGTTGTCGGCAAGGTGAAGAGTTGGGTGCTTCTGGTCGATAATGAATTGTAGCAAATCTTTCACGAGTTTGCCATAGCGCTTGATAGCTTCTTGGTTGCCAGCGTCCTTGGCATATTGGTGAATGTCCCAGATTGCCCATAGAGGCACGTCAGGAAGTTCGAGGCCGTCGAGGTTAGGATCGATTTTGCCAGTCTGCATAAAGTCGTTGAATGCATCCATAGCGGTATTCATAATTTCCTCGAAGTCAGGACGGTGGTGAACAGAGATGGTTGCGCCAGGGAGGGCGATGAATTCGTCGCGGGCACGAGTCTTGAACCATGGGTAACCAGCCAAGATGTAGCGTTTGCCGTCGGGCTTGGTTACGTAGAATTGCTTAGCGCAGTTCTTCATACAGTTGTAGAAACTTGTGCGAGGGGTGCGAGTCTTGATTTCCTCCTCATACATTTTGGTTAATTGGCGAGTGTTGACAGGAGATGTGCCAGCCGAGAAGATGATGCTTTCGCCCTTCTTGATTTTGAGCTGGAAGTAGCCGGGCACGTAGAGGTCTTCGGTGTAAGGGATTCCGCGTTCGCGGTCCTTCACATACTCGATGTCTTTGTACCAATTAGGGTCGAATACGAATTCCGGCTTCTTGTTGAGCTGCATATAAAGGGTAGGATAACCTTCATACATGCAGGTGGCGATGCCGTTGTTCACCTCCGAGTATTCGCGGCTTGCCACGCTGTTGGCGATGCAAAGGCTGTTAGCGTCGCGGAAAGCGAGGAAAGGACGGAACTGGAGAGTGGTCTCCGAGTGAGCATCTACGAGTGTGTAACGGATGAGGATGCGGTTCTCATGCGAGATGAAAATTTTCTCTTTGGTGAGAATCACACCGCCCACGCGATAGGTAGTGGTAGGCACTCTTTCGCAGTCGTATTCTCTGATGTATTTGTGCCCATTAGGGCTAAACACATGACCATTGTACTGGTGGATGCCAAGATTGAATGGAGCACCGTGTTGAATCACTGTTTCATCGAGCGATGAAAGGAGCACATGGTTGCTATCGTTGATCTCTGGAATAGGGATAACGAGGAGACCATGTTGTTTACGGGTGTTACATCCCACCAACGTTGTACAATGATATGCGCCTGATTGATTGGTGCGGAGCATTTCCTTGGGAAGGGATTGTTCCAAGTTAATCATCAAGCTTTTATCAAATTTTAAATAACTCATAAGAGCGTGTTTTTTGGTTTATAGAATGTATTGAATTTTATGTTATTTTTAAAGTAATGCTAATTTATGAAATTATTTTTGTATTCGCAACATAGAAGTTGATATAATTGTGATAAAAAAGTATTGTATGGCTCAAAATGGTGGCATTTTGGGCTTTTTTGAGCAAAATGGCGTGAAAATCTGACAAAAATGGTGTCTTCTGAGGGCGTTTTTTCGTTGCGGAAGCACCCGATGGGCTTAGATGTCGAGTTCGGCGCGGATTGCATTCAAGAAGTCGTAGAATCCCGATTCGATAGGTTGCAATATCGAATGGCTTTCCTTGGCTGGGGTGATGATGTTGATTCCGCTTGGGTGGCAGCGAATGTTCAGGTCGGCTTGCATCATAAGCGGTTCGCCGTCGATGTGCATTATTCCTGCCTTGGGCCTACTTATAGTAAGTTCGGCGGTGCGGAAACTCTGTATGTTGGTATTCTTGTCGATTTGTCGGGTGAAGAGTTGAATGCCGATGATAGGTGTTTCGATGGGGTTGAAGGGGCGAATCACTGTCACATCGATTAGCCCGTCCTGCATGCTTGCTTTGGGGGCTATGAATGCGTTGTTGCCATATTGCGAGGCGTTGCCGCATGCTATCACGAATGCTTTTTCGGTAATGTCGCTGTCGGGGGTCTTGATAGTATATTCCTGGCTGCGGTAGTTGAGGTATTCTATAATGGCGTTCTTGGCATAGCTGATGGGGCCGCGGCGCTTGGCTGCGGCGAATTTTTCGCTCACTGTGGCGTCGAATCCCACGCCGCAGGTGCAGAAGAAAGGTATCTCGTTCACTGTGCAATAGTCGAGGGCATCTACGTGCCAGTCGTTGATGATTTTTATGGCTCTATCGGGGATTAGCGGGATGCCCAAGTGGCGAGCAAGTCCGTTGCCCGACCCGCAAGGCACGATGCCGAGAGCTATGGGCGAGTTGACGAGAGCCGAAGCGGTCTCATTGATGGTGCCGTCGCCGCCTATGGCTACCACGCCGTCGAACTCCTGCTCGATGGCTTTTTTAGCCATTTCGGTAGCATGCCCCGGACCTTGAGTGAAACGAGTGCAAATGTCAAATAGGTTAGCATCGAGGTTGCGTTTCACAACCTCGGGCATATATTCTCTATGTGCCGACCCTGAGATGGGGTTGATGATTACCAGTATTTTCTTCTTCGATTCCATATTTATTTTGCAAACATACAAATTTTTTAGAATTTTGGAGAACTTTTTGCCGAGTTTTGCGTAATTTTAGACAATAAATGCGACGAATGTATTAAAATATAATAAGAAATGAAAGGAAAGGTCACGTTGGTGCTTACCAACATTATTATGCTTGCGCTTGGCTGTGTGCTTATAGCTTATTACGACAATGATCGAATGGCTGAGATGATAGCCATAGCGCTCGGTGTGCTTTTTTTGGCGCCATCGCTTTATTCGATTATCATGCTCCTATTTACTAATGTGCCAACCGAAGATGCTATGCACAATCCGCGCTATAATCTTATCCCTACGATTGGCGGCTTGAGCTTTGGCTTGGTGATAGTGATTAAGGCGAGCCTCTTTGTGGGCATATTAAAGTATGTGTTCGCCGTACTTTTGATAGCTGGTGGCTTGTACTATGTGTTCTATCTGGTGTTTGCTCGCGGCAAGATGCGAATGCCTAAGTGGTATTTTCTCCTGCCTACGCTTGTGGCAATAGCCGGAGTGGTGGCGCTTGTGCTGCCCATCGAGAGCAATCCCATTATTTTCTTGATGACCGGCATATCGCTTATCGCCCTGGCGGTGACGAGCATTGTGATTTCGCTGAGCGAATATGCGGCTTATCGTGCCGAGCTGAAGGAAGCTGCCAAGAAGGCTGAGGTGGTAAGCGTGGAAGCCACCGAGGTAAGCTCTGAGCAGCAATAATCTCATAGGCGAAATTGCTATTCCTACTCTCGCCAATTAGCCAATATGGGGGCATCTCAGCTTTGGCTAACCCCAAATTTTGGACCAATGCACTCAAAATAAGGCAAAACAAAAAAAGCGTTGCTCGCAGTGAACAACGCTTTATTGTTTCGTTCTCGATAAAAGAATGTAAAGAGAATTACTTCTTTTTGCGGTTACCATAACGGCTCATGAACTTATCAACGCGACCAGCGGTGTCAACAAGTTTCTGCTTACCAGTGAAGAATGGGTGAGAAGAGCTGGTGATTTCAAGCTTTACCAATGGGTAAGTTACACCGTCGATTTCGATTGTTTCCTTTGAAGCAACAGTAGAACGAGTGATGAATGTTTCTTCGTTCGACATATCTTTGAACACCACTTCACGGTAGTTCTCTGGATGGATACCTTTTTTCATTTCTTTTATATAGTTTATATTATTAATCAAAAAAACAGCGTTTGGTGGACGCTTTATTTGTAATGGCTTGCAAATTTACGAATTTTTCTGATATCTACAAAAAATATTTTGGCTAAAAGCTTAGCAATTAGCCAAAATATTGTAGAATAGTGTATTTCGGGGGCTTTTTATGACCCGATTACTTCTTAAATTCGATGAGTGGTTGGTTAGCGCCGATAACGTCGCCTGGCTCTACGAGGATGCGGTTAACTATGCCTTCGATTTCCGATTCGATGTTGTTCTGCATCTTCATTGCTTCGTAAACCATCACTTCCTGGCCTTTCTTCACTGCATCGCCCTTCTTGACGAGGATTTCGATAACAGTGCCGCCCATAGGAGCGTTGAGTGTTGGGCCGCCGCAAGCGCTGTCGTCTTCGCCTTCTGGGGCGTTTTCGTCAACGAACTCGATGAGAGGTTGTCCGGTGCCGATTACATCGCCTGGATTAACAAGGATGCGCTTAACCACGCCTTCCATTTCCGATTCGATGTTGTTCTGCATCTTCATTGCTTCGTAAACCATCACTTCTTGGCCTTTCTTAACCTTATCGCCTGGCTTAACAAGGAGCTCGATAACGGTTCCGCCCATAGGTGCGTCGAGTGTAGGACCCATCTTGGTGCTTGCTTCTTCGGCAGCAGCCTTTGCCTTAACTTCAAATTCGATGAGAGGCTGATCGGTGCTGATAACATCGCCTGGCTTAACGAGGATGCGCTTAACCACGCCTTCCATTTCCGATTCGATGTTGTTCTGCATCTTCATTGCTTCGTAAACAATGACTTCCTGACCGCGCTTAACCACGTCGCCGGGCTTAACGAGGAGTTCGATAACAGTGCCGCCCATAGGAGCGTTGAGTGTTGGGCCTGTGATTTCGCCATTGTCGGTTTCAGCAACAGTTTCAGTTACTTGAGCAGCGCCTTGTGCGCTAAATTCTTCGGCACGGCGGTTAGTCAAGAACTTCTTAGCTGGCAATGGGAGGAGTTGGAGAAGGAGATATTCTTTTTCGTCCTTAGCCAACTTCACACCGCCGAATTGAGGCAATTCTGGGTTTTCAGGAGCTACATATGAATTAACGTCGTAGGCAGTTTCTACTGGAGTGCCACAAATCTTGTTGCGGAATTCGGGATCTACAGGCACTGGGGTAGTACCATACTTGCCGAGCACGAGGTCGATAAATTGATTCGACTTGGTGGTGTAGTCAGGCTTACCGCTTTTGCGGTCCACGGCTACGTTAACGGCTTGAGCGCCCACGATTTGGCTTGTAGGAGTAACCAATGGCACGAGGCCGGCAGCGCGGCGAACTGATGGAATAAGCTTCATAGCCTCTTCGAGCATGTCTTCAGCGCCAAGAGTGCGAAGGTTAGCCACCATGTTAGAGTACATACCGCCTGGCACTTCGGCGTGCTTAACGATTTCGTTAGGCTTAGGGAATCCGAAGTATTGTTCGATGGCGTGACATGCTTCGAGCATAGCTTCTTCGTCGTTAGCCTTGCCAGCTTCGATAGCCTTATCGAATAGAGCATCGATTTCGGCAGGAAGGGTGTCGTTGAGTGGATCGAATGGCTTAGGGAAGTTGTCCTTGTGGAGGTCAACAGCAGCCAAGCCCTTGCGAACGTCGAACAGTTCGTTGCGAATCTTGCCAACTGCTTCCATGTTGCACTCAATTTCTACGCCGAGCTTCTTGGCGAAGATGTAGATGAGTTCGATGGCAGGAGCAGCCGAACCTTCGGCAAACCACCAGATGTTGGTGTCGAGGATATCCACACCGTGCATAATAGCCATCACGCACGAAGCCAAGCCGTAGCCAGGAGTACAGTGAGTGTGGAAGTCGATAGGCACGTTAACGGCAGCCTTTAGCTTAGGCATCAACGAAGCCACGCGAGCTGGGTTTACAAGACCAGCCATATCCTTGATGGTAACCATCTTGGCGCCGAGGGCTTCGTAACCCTTAGCCTTTTCAACGAAGTATTCGTCGGTAAATATCTTCTTAGCATTTACGTCGTCGTCTTTTGGGTCAACGGTGTAGCACACAGCGCCATCGGCAATGCCACCAAGTTTATTGATGATTTCTACCGATTCCTTTACGTTGTTAAGGTCGTTGAGCGCATCAAAGATACGCATAATGCCGAGACCGTTCTTGATAGCCTCAACATAGAAGCCTTCGATAACGTTGGTAGGATAAGGTGCGTAACCAAATAGGTTTCGACCACGAGAAAGGGCAGTAAGATAAGAGCGGTGTTTGTCGCCGTTGATTTTATCGCTGATTGATTTGAGGCGATACCAAGGTGATTCGTCGAGGTAACGCATCACTGAATCGGGTACAGCTCCACCCCATACTTCCATGGCATAGAAACCTGCATCTACATAGTGAGGAAGAAGCACATCGATGCTCGATTGAGGCAAACGAGTTGCAAATAACGATTGTTGACCGTCGCGGAGGGTCAAATCTCTAATCTTTAATTTTCTCATATTTGTCATTTTACCAATTTAATATTTCTTTTGGCTTAAATCTCTGTTGTTTAAGGATTGCTTTCTTTCGAAAGTTCCTTTTGTATAATGCAAAGTTAATACTTTAAGTTTGATAACCTAAAGAAAAAACGATTATTTTCGAAAAAATACTGAAAAATTTCCGTAATTGCCGTTTGTGTCACCTTATTGCGAAGTTCGGACGAAACGTGATAGTCAAAATGCGTAGTGCGCTGAGCAGTTGTTAATTATTTTTATGACAGCAATGATTTGCGTAGAGATGATTTTTGTTTATCTTTGCGATGCTAATGGGCGTGAGTTCCGTTAGTAAGTTATTTATTATGGATTAACCGCTGAAGAAAAATCAATCTGTGATATGTTCAGTTTTTTTAGAAAGAAACAAGAAGCAAAGTTGTTCTATCACACCGATATCCACTGCCACCTATTGCCTGGAGTGGATCACGGAGCTCAGACTGTGGATGAGTCGTTGCAGCTGATAGAGCGCCAAATGGCGATGGGCATAGATAGAATCATGTTTACGTCGCATGTTACCGAAAACACCTTCGAAAACACGCCCGAGACGCTAAAGCAGGGCTTCGACGTGCTGAAGGCAGCTGTGGAAGAAAAGGGAATCAACTTAGATATGCACTACTCGGCAGAGTATCGAATGGACGAATATTGGATTAAGCAGCGCGATGAGGGCCGCTTGGTTCCGCTGCCTGGCAATTTCATTCTGCTTGAGAATAGCTATCAACAGGAGCTGCTGATGCTCGACGAAATTATGTTCGACATTCAGCTGAAGGGCTTCCGCCCGATATTGGCTCACCCTGAGCGTTATCCTTATTATGCTATGCGCCACGACCGTTATCGTGCCCTGCACAATGCTGGAGTGAAGTTCCAGGTAAATATGCTCTCGCTTGCCGGATATTATGGCGTTGGTCCGAAGCAGACTGCCGAATGGCTTATTGATAACAATTTCTGTGATTTCCTCGGCAGTGATATGCACGGTGAACGTCATGCTCTGGTGATAGAGGATTATATCAAGACCAAAGATTGGCGCAAGGTGGCTAAGAAGCTCGACGGCCGCTTGCTCAACGACACTATGAGATAATCGGCACGCTCTGTAGCCAAAGCATATAGTCTTGGATAGCAGATAACACAGAGCCTCGAATGATATAAAACTAAGGCCGGGAAGATGTTTTTTTGCCGTAGTGGCGCATCTTCCCGGCCTTTTTGTGGTTTTGATGCCCGTAGGTGGGCATTTTGTCAACAATCTCGTATTCTCCTTATCGGGGTGGGGCTTATAGTCCGATGCGGGTTTTTACGTAATTAACTATTATGTCTGCGGTTTGCTCTACCGACTGCTTTGATGAGTCGATAGAAAGGTCGTACGACATGGCTTCGCCCCAGCGCTTATCGGTGTAGAAATTGTAGTATTCGGCGCGCAGTTTGTTGCGTTTTTCGGCAAGTGCTCGGGCTTCGTCGATGGTTTTGCAGCAATCGCGGCGCATAATTCGCTGCACGCAAGAGTCGATGCTTGCGTGAATGAAGATGCTTATGGCATTGGGATGGTTGCGGAGAATATAGTCGGCAGTTCGACCCAAAATCACGCAGCTGCTGCGCTCTGCAAGCGCTTCGATAACCTCGCTCTGCTGGCGATAGATGTTGTCGTTGGAGATAGGGCTATTGCCAATCACGAACGATCCGCCGTGAAACCCGGTGCTGAAAGCCATCAGGCTTGAGAAAAATCGAGGCGAGCGCTCGTCGGCGGCTTCGAAGAAGTCGCTATTCATGCCTGTGGATTTAGATGCCTCGGTGAGCAGTTCCTTGTCGTAATAGTCGATGCCGAGTTTTTCTGCCACTAAGCGTCCTATTTCGCGACCTCCGCTGCCAAATTGGCGACCTATGGTTATCACAAATTGAGGTTTAGTATTTTCAGTCATGGTGTCTGCGATTAATTTTTTACTTTATTACGATAACAAAATAAGCAAAAAAAAATAAGTTGTCAAAATAAATTTTTGCTGCATCGAGTGTTATTGTTGCTGCGGCGGGGAATAGGACATGAAAAAATGCGCTCTTCCCGCGAGAGAAGAACGCATTTATAATAATGTGGAATAATCGCTTGAGCGTTATCCGCCGAAGTTGTCGTAGTGAATGCTTGATGGATCTACGCCGAGGCTGTCGAGCATCTTGTTCACAGCATTGCTCATAGGGCCAGGACCGCACATGTAGTATTCGATGTCCTCTGGAGCTTCGTGGTCCTTGAGGTAGGTATTATACATCACCTCGTGAACGAAGCCAGGTGTGTAAGCCACGCCAGCAGCGTCGGCTGCAGGGTCAGGACGGTCGAGAGCCAAGTGGAACTTGAAGTTAGGGAATTCCTTCTCGATAGCGAGGAAGTCTTCGAGGTAGAACACTTCGTTGAGGGCGCGAGCACCGTAGAAGTAGTGCATAACGCGGTCGGTGGTGTGAAGTGTCTTGGTCATGTGCATGATTTGAGCACGAAGAGGAGCCATACCGGCGCCACCGCCCACCCATATCATTTCGCGCTTAGAGTCGAAAATAGGATGGAAGTCGCCATAAGGGCCGCTCATAAGCACCTTGTCGCCCGGTTTGAGCGTGAAGATGTAAGAAGAAGCGATACCCGGCATCACATCTTGGAAACCCACTTGAGGTTTTGGCTTAAATGGAGGAGTGGCAATGCGCACGGTGAGCATAAAGCGGTCGCCTTCGGCTGGGTAGTTGGCCATAGAGTAGGCACGGACAGTTGGCTCGGTGTTCTTACACTTGAGGGTGAATAAGCCGAACTTTTCCCATGCAGGAAGGTATTCGCCAAGCGACTCTTTGTCGATATCCTTGTCGTAGTCGATGTCGAAAGTAGGAATCTTAATCTGAGCGTAGCTGCCGGGGATGAAGTTCATGTGTTCGCCTTCAGGCAATGCCACGATAAACTCCTTGATGAACGAAGCCACGTTGTTGTTAGAGATAACTGTACATTCATATTCCTTAACGTCGAGAACCGATTCGGGCACTTCGATTTTAAGGTCGTTCTTCACCTTCACTTGGCAACCGAGGCGCCAGTTGTCGGCTTGCTCTTTGCGCGAGAAGTGAACGGCTTCGGTAGGAAGAATCTCACCGCCGCCTTCGGTTACACGGCACTTGCACTGACCGCAGCTGCCCTTGCCGCCGCAAGCCGACGAAAGGAATACGCCGTTAGACTGCAGAGTGTTGAGCAGGGTGCTGCCCGAGTCGGCTTCGATGTCTTTCTTGCCGTTGATGTCGATTTTAACCTTTCCCGATGGCACAAGGTAGTGCTTAGCCACAAGAAGAACTATCACAAGGAGGAGTGTAACTATCAAGAAGAAAATTGCACTCAAGCCTACTGTAAGAGTATTGATTTCTAATAGTGTCATAGCCGTTTAGATTTTAATGCCAAGGAAGCTCATGAATGCTATACCCATAAGTCCTGTGATGATGAAAGTGATGCCAATGCCCTTGAGAGGCGCTGGAACATTAGAATAAGCGATTTTTTCGCGAATAGCTGCGATGCCCACAATGGCAAGGAGCCAACCGATGCCCGAGCCTAAGCCATAGACAGCCGATGTGAGAGCCGAGCCAAGGTCGCGCTGCTGCATGAATAGCGAAGCACCGAGGATGGCACAGTTAACGGCAATCAGCGGCAAGAAGATGCCGAGCGAAGCGTAGAGCGATGGCGAGAACTTCTCCACAGCCATTTCCACGAGCTGAGTCATCGAGGCGATAACAGCGATGAACATAATCAAGCCCAAGAAGCTGAGATCGACGCTTTCGTAGCCTTCGCCGAGCCAAGCGAGAGCGCCAGGCTGAAGCACATAGGTGTTGAGCAAATAGTTGATAGGAAGTGTTACTACAAGCATGAAAGTAACAGCAATTCCAAGTCCGAACGCCGTTTTCACATTCTTAGATACTGCCAAGAAGGAGCACATACCCAAGAAGTAGGCGAATATCATGTTGTCGATGAATATCGAACGGATAAATAAATTCAGATTTTCCATTTGTAGATGATTAAGTGAAAGGTGTTACTTTTCTTGTAGGTCTTTGTTGTGAGAACGTTGAACCCAGATGATGCAGGCAGCAGTGATGAGCGCCATAGGAGGCAAAATCATAAGGCCGTTGTTCATATAACCGAGGTCGTAGAGCGCTTGAGGCACCACTTGAATGCCGAAGAGCGTGCCCGAGCCAAGGAGTTCGCGGAAGAAACCTACCACTACAAGGATAATGGCATAGCCGATGCCGTTGCCCACGCCGTCGAGGAATGCTGGCCAAGGCTTATTGCCGAGGGCAAATGCTTCGAGGCGTCCCATGAGGATACAGTTGGTGATGATAAGTCCGATAAACACCGATAGCTGCTTGCTCACCTGATAATTGTAGGCTTTAAGCACTTGATCTACGATGATAACCAGCGTAGCCACCACCACGAGCTGCACTATGATTCGGATGTTGGTGGGGATGGTGTTGCGGATGAGCGATATAATCACGTTGGCAAAAGCAAGAACTGCAGTAACCGAAATACCCATTACGAGTGCTGGCTCGAGTTTAGCAGTAACGGCGAGCACCGAGCAGATGCCGAGCACCTGAACAATTACGGGATTGTTCTTCGAGAATGGGTTGAAAAATACTTCTTTAATTTTAGTTGCCATGATTTACTACTTAGAATTTTCGTTCGACAATGTGTTCAAGAAAGCGCTGTAGTCGGTGAGGCACACGCGGAGCATGTCTTGCACGCCCTTGCTGGTGATGGTGCCGCCCGAGATGGCATCGACGTAGTCGGCGCCCGAAGTTGGCTTCTGTCCAGCCTTCATCACTTCTACAGGCAGGAATTCGCCTTCCTTGTAGAGCTGCTTGCCCTGGAATTGCTCCTGGAAAGCAGACTTTTCGATTTCGGCACCGAGGCCTGGAGTTTCGCCTGAGTGCGAGAAGTAAGCGCCGTAGATGGCGATACCGTCCGACTCAACAGCCACATATCCCCAGATAGGGCCCCAGAGGCCGGCACCCGACACTGGCATCAGGTAGCGCACTTGCGAGTCGTCGCCCACAAACTTAAATACTGGAAGCACGCGCTCGGCGGCGTCTTTCTTGAGTTCTTTAGCCATATCGATGGCGAATGCAGCGTCGGCATCGTCGCCAACCACTTCGCCGGCGTTGTTCACGCTGAAGGCTTCTGTGAAATATTTGTTGTAGGCCTCGATGACCATAGCATCGCTTTCGGGCGAGATGTGCACAGCGCTAAGCATCTGCTTCATCTTCTCGATGCGGATGTTTTCGTCCTGCTTAGGCTTGAGAGCGCCCGATACGAGAGCCAATACGGCACCCACTACTATAACCATTATAGCAGAATAGAGTATTGTGTAGGTATTGCTTTGTTTGTTCATATCTGTGTCCTCCTATTATTGAGCTTTAGCGCGCTTTAGGCGGCGTTTGATGTTAGCATTTACCACGCAGTAGTCGATGGTAGGCGCAAATGCGTTCATGAGAAGCACTGCGAGCATAGCACCTTCGGGATAACCGCCGTTGTAGATGCGGATTAAGATGGCGAATACGCCGATGAGGAAGCCGTAGATAAACTTACCCAAGTCGGTGCGTGCGCCGGTAACAGGGTCGGTAGCCATAAACACAGCTGCGAAGGCGAAACCGCCGTAGCAGAGCTGGTCGATAGGAGCTATAAACGATGTTGGGAATGCCGGAGTGGCAAAGAAGTAAGCCACAGAGCTCATAACGAGGCCGCCGGCGAACACCGAAAGCATGATTCGCCACGAGGCGATGCCGGTGAAGAGCAGAATGGCAGCTCCGATGAGGATGCAGAGGGTGCTTGTTTCACCCACCGAACCGGGAATCAATCCCAAGAATGCGTCGAGTGTAGAGATGGGTTCGCCAACGATGTTGGTGAGCGAAAGGGTGTCGCCTACGTTGGTGGCAGCCTGTCCCAGAGGAGTAGCGCCCGAATAACCATCTACGAGATTGCCAGCGCCGAGGCCGAACACTGAATCGGTGGAAACAAATGCTGCGTCGCCCGACATCTTAGATGGGTATCCGAAGAATAGCACGGCGCGAGTTACGAGTGCCACATTAAATATATTCATACCGGTGCCGCCAAACACTTCCTTGGCGAAGATTACCGCAAATGCAGTGGCTACGGCAATCATCCAGAGCGGAGTGTTGATAGGGCAGATGAGAGGTATGAGCAGACCGCTCACCAAGAAGCCCTCGTTGATTTCGTGACCGCGAATCTGGGCTGCAGTGAACTCGATGCCGAGACCTACTGCATACGAAACCACGATGCTTGGCAGCACGGCTGCAAGACCATAGAGGAATGTGTCGAAAAATGCTGTTTGCTGACCTATGGCGAGGTAGTGCTGGTAGCCCACATTATACATACCGAACAAGAGAGCCGGAATGAGGGCAATCACTACTATTATCATGGTGCGCTTTAGGTCGATGCTGTCGTGAATCTGAGCGCCAGTCTTACCCGAAGTAGAGTTAGGCGTAAATAGGAACGATTCAAAACCATCATACACCGATTGCAGCTTCGAGAGTTTGCCCTCGGGCTGGAATGCGGGCTTGATGTTGTCCAAGAATTTTCTTAGTGCCTTCACTTTGAAATAATCTTTTTATGGTTAATAAATATGTTTCTTCTACCTATATATAAATATGTGTTAGCACATCTCGGCGCGTAGGCGGTTGAGACCGTCGCGCACTATGCGTTGCAATTCGAGCTTCGAGGTGTCGGCATATTCGGCGAGGGCGAAGTCTTCAGGAGCCACTTCGTAGATGCCAAGCTGCTCCATCTTCTCGATGTCGAATGTGATGATTGCCTTGAGAAGGAATTCGGCGTAGATGTCCATAGGTATCATGCGGTCGTATTCGCCAGCCATCACTATGGCGCGCTCGCCGCCGTTGATCTTGGCGTCGAACGAGGCAGCCTTGCCTTTGCCGAAGAGCCAGCTGGTGAAGCTGCGGTAGATGCTGAACTTCTTGGGACTTACCGATGCCCAGCCCATAAATTCGTCTTCGACGGCGATGTTAGGGATGGCTGTAATCTGGCGGTAAGGAGCGCGGATGTAGTCGGTGGCGGCTACATGGGTGCCGGTGAGCACGTTGCCCGAGATGATGCGGGTGTTGGCGTCGCTTGCATCTACTGCGCCTGCCACTACCGATGCCACTGGAGCTCCGATGATGCACTTCACGAGTTGAGGCTTGCTTGCCTTTTCGCCTGTTACTGCCACTACGGTGCTGAAATCTACCGTACCGTTAGCCACGAGACCGCCTATGCGTATCACGGTGAGGATGTCGGTGGTCCAGACAACTTCGCCCTTGTTGACGGGCTTAATGTTGGCAGCCTGAATGCCGGCGTTGCCAGCAGGGTGAGGACCTTCGAACACTACTGTGTTGTCCCACTCGATGACGTTGCTTGCAGAGCATCCGAGATAGACATTGCCCGAAGTTAGCGACTTAAGCGCAGCGAGACCTTTTTTAATAAGGTCGGCTTTGCCGTCGGTAAACAGCTTCCAGTCGGCAGCCAGAGGAGCCGAGTCGAAGCAGGTGACGAAGATGTCGCGAGGAGTAGCGTCGGGCGAAGGAACTACGTCGTAAGGGCGCTGGCGGAGCATAGCCCAGATGCCCGACTGAAGCAGGGCTTCCTTTACGTCAGCTGTGCTGATTTTCGCAGTCTCGGTGCCGCCATCGGGCTCGATGACTATTGCTTCGATTTTGCGACGTTCGCCGCGGCGCACTTCTTTCACTGTGCCGCACACTGGAGAGCAAACCTTGATGGCCTCGCAAGCCTTGTCGTGATAGATAGGCTCGCCGGCAGCCACATGGTCACCCTCTTTCTTTTCAAGTCGTGGAACTATGCCGTTGAAATCGTCAGGAACGATGGCATAAGTCTGCGCCATTGGCGCATTGACAATTGAGGTATCTGAGATGCCTCCCTTGAGATTTAGGTTATAACCTTTTTTGAGTTTTATTATATTCATTTGGGAAAATGATGATTATGCATTATTTTACCCCACAAAGATATTAAAAAATCAAAACATAACATTAAAAAAATGAGCAAAACACATTAAAATATAAAGAAAAATTTCAGCAAATGGTGCAATGCCTGTATAAAACCGAGAAAAGTGGCGAAAAAGCGGGGTACCCGTCGAAATTGGCAAGCCCGGCAGCATATTGCGGCTGGAGAGGCAGACAGATGCGTGAAATGAGACGATGAAAACTGAAATGAGAGGAAAAAGAAAGGAAAAAGCGCAATAATTCTGAAAAAAAAGCATAAAAGCACTTTGCGATATTGAAATATTTATAATATATTTGCAATGAAATATCCCCAAAAAGTGTTGTCACGAGGGCGTAGAGAGCGTCGTGGTGCAAAAAGTGCTTGATATACAGCAATGTAGTAGGGCGCGAAGGAAAAAGCGGCACTTAAGAGGGAAGGAGTAACAGCAGGCAGACTTATACCGTGAAAAATGTCGAGAGAGACGAAAAAAAGATGGTGTAAGAGCGGAAAGCCATAACAAGTGTAACCCCAAGAGAGAACTATTAACACTATTAATAATTTAATCAACAAAAAACTAACAAATTAATTAATTAATTATGGAAGCTCAAAAGCCTAACAAGCCAGCTAACACTTCTAAGAAGAAGACTGGTATTAACGCATTTTTGGTAATCATCCTATGTTTCATTGCATCTATCTGCATGTATGTGTTCGTGCTTGGTAACCCAGCAAACTTTGAAAACGGTCACCCAACAAACTTGCTTGGTACAGTACACGAAGGTGGTTTCGTTGTACCTATCATCTGGGGTCTTGTGTTCATGGTAATCGTGTTCACAGTAGAACGCTTCATCGCATTGAAGAAGGCAGCTGGTAAGAAGAGCGCCGACAAGTTTGTAGGCGACCTTAAGAAGGCTCTTGAATCAGGCAATGTAGCAGCAGCTAAGAAGGTTTGTGACGAACAAAGTGGTGCAATCGGTGCAGCAGTAGGTTGTGCAGTTGCTAAGTATGAAGAAATGCTTTCAGCATCTACACTCAAGAAGGAAGACCGCGCATTGGCTATCCGCAACGCCCTTGACGAAGGTATCAACTTCGAATTGCCAACATTGCAACAAAACATGCCAATCCTCTTCACTGAAACTACTCTTGGTACTCTTATGGGTCTGTTCGGTACAGTGCTTGGTATGATCAAGTCGTTCTCTGCACTTGGTAACTCAGGTGCTCCTGACTCATCAGCTCTTTCTCAAGGTATTTCTGAAGCCCTTGTAAATACAGCATCAGGTATCGCTTGCGGTGCATTGGCTGTTATTTCTTACAACTACTACGACACTAAGATCAACGACATCACCTACAAGATCAACGAAGCAGGTGCTGCAATCATCTCTGTGTTCGAAGCAAAGGCAGAATAATAGAAAGAAATATTAATTGAGAAATAAAAAAGCAAAGGATCAACTATGAAAGTAAAGACAGAGAAAAAGTCACCATTCATCGATATGACAGCGATGAGTGACGTAACTGTGCTCTTGCTTACCTTCTTCATGTTGACATCTACATTCCTTCAGAAAGAACCAGTGACCGTTATCACCCCATCTTCAGTATCAGAAGAGAAGGTTCCAGAACAAAACTTGGTTACAGTTCTCGTTAACACCGACGGTAAGGTGTTTATAGCCCTTGCCGGTGACCGCGACTCTACTCAATCGAGCGATAAGGTTCGTATGGAGTTGTTGAAGAATGCAGTATCGGAATACAATAGATTGAACCCAAGTTCAGCTATTTCGCTCAAGCAATCTGAAGTAGAAACATTCGGACAAATTCACATGTTCGGATTGGCTCTCAAGGATATGCAGAAGTGGTTGCAAATGTCTCCCGACGATCGCGACAAGTTTATCGATCCAAAGGAGAACCCCAACTGCGGTATTCCAATCGACATGAACGAAGATGTAAACAAACCTAATGAATTCCAGATATGGATGAAGGCAGCCTACAATACATCAAACTATAACCTCCAGACTGCAATCAAGCAGGGTAAGGGTATCGCAGTTAAGGCTGACGCTACAACACCATATTCTATCGTTCAAGTGGTTATGGACAATCTCCAGACTCTTAAGATGAATAAGTTCACATTGTTAACCGCCCTAAAAACTGAAGCAGAATAATCATGGCAAAAGGAAAGAAATATACGGTACATAAAGATGTACGCGTTGACTTCACCCCTATGGTGGATATGAACATGCTTTTGATTACCTTCTTCATGCTTTGTACCACAATGATCAAGTCTCAAACACTCCAGATAGCATTGCCATCGAACGAGAAGGTTGAGAAGCAAGATCAGAATAAGGTAAAGAAGTCAGAGGCTATTACAGTGATTCTTGACAGCGAATTAAATAGCGAAGGTTTCCCAGTAAAGGATTTCGTTTATTACTATGAAGGTATGCCAGAAGTAAACCAGGAAGGCGACCAAATCGTTAGCAACATGAAGGAAATCGCCTTCTTGCCAAACGAAAACGGTAAGGCTCAAGGTATACGTGCGGTGTTCCAGCAGCGTAACAAACAAGTTCTCGAGAAAATCAACGTGCTCAAGGAAAGTTGGAAGGCAAAGCAAATCAACGATTCAGTATATCAAGCACGCGCTAAGGAAATTCGTAACGACTCTACTCTTACTCGTCCAGTAGTTATCATCAAGGCTACACCAAACGCAAGTTACGCAAGCGTTGTGACAGCACTCGACGAAATGCAAATCAACAACATCAGCCGTTATCAGATCGACCGCATCAATGCTACCGACTCGGCTATGATGACTCCGTATTTGCTTAAGAGATTGAAAGAAAAGAAGTAAGATCGAGATAAGTTGAATTATTAAAATCAGAAAGGAATTTAATTATGGCAAAGAATGTAGATCTTACATCTAAAGAATGGTGCGATTTGGTGTTTGACGGTCGTAACAAAGAGTACGGTGCATACACGCTCCGTATGGATACGAAGCCACGCCACCTGAAAGCATTTATCTTGACTATCATCGGAGCCCTTTGTATCGGCGCAGTAGGCGTAATCTATATGAGCGCCGTAAGATATATCGAAGAGCAGCGCTTGCTCGACCAGGCACAACAAGATGCAGTGGTAATCGATACATCGGCTGAAGAAGAAGCTCCTGAAGAAGAAGATCAGGCACGTTATGAAGAGCCTGAAGAACAAGCTCTTCCTGAAGAAATTCTTAATACCGTAAAGGTAACTGAGTTGCTTATCGCTGAAGACGAAGAAGTTCGCTCTGAAGACGAAATCAAGACTCAGGATGAATTGAAGGAAACTGAGACCGCATTCGGTCAGACCGACTTCGACAAGGGTACTGACGACCGCAACGTAACTCGTGAACACAAGAACGAGGTTATCGTTGAAGAGAAGAAGCCAGAACCAGTTAAGGAAGAAGTATTCAAGGCAGTAGAGCAGATGCCAACCTTCCCAGGTGGCGATGCCGAATTGATGAAGTGGTTGCGTGACCACATCCAGTATCCAACCGTAGCAATGGAAAACAACATCCAAGGACGTGTAGTAGTACAGTTCGTTGTTACCAAGACTGGTAAGGTTGGTGAAGTTAAGGTGGTTCGTTCAGTAGACCGCGATTTGGACCGCGAAGCAATCCGCGTATGTAAGTCACTTCCTGACTTCATCCCAGGTCGTATGAATGGTCAAGCAGTGAACGTATGGTACACTCTTCCAGTTCAATTCAAGCTCCAAGGCAACTAATCTGAAAATATACTTTTAGATTACATATCATGAGGTCGCAGGCGCAAGTCGGCGACCTCATTTCGTTTTATGCGCCTAACTTTTAAATTTCTTAACCAAAAAACATAAAATTTACGCCCCGATGCTATTTTCTTACGGCAATTTTCATTAACTTTACAACGGAATAGCCGCCTGTGTGTGGTTGGCTAATGAAAAATGAAGAAGTAGCCCAGATATTAAGAAGAATGGAAGATAACACAAATAAGAAATCTCAAGGAAAGAGCATCAAGGTGATGTTCGGATTGTTTATGATATTTATATACGTAGGCATGGGCATCCTCGTGCTGCTTGGTATGTTCGACTGGCTTCCCAGTTGGGCGCGCTATTCGTTGGGCACCTTGTTTATAGTGTATGGTGCATGGCGCTGCTACCGCTATGTGGCGGGCATCGACAGCCGAGTGTGACGCGAGTGCGCAGCGGCAAGCCCAATAATCATGAAAATTCTCTTCACAATACTCTAATACATAACATTTAATTCAGTGAAAACGATGCGAAAACTATTATTTACAGCAATTATAGGCGCGGCAGCGAGCATAGCTATGGTGTCGTGCGGCAAGAGCAAATCCAACGGTGTAGAAGACACCACCACCAGCGGAGTGGCATCGATAGTGTGCGACCAATCGTTCCAAAACATCCTCAATCAAGAAATCGAGGTGTTTGAATTCACTTATCCCAAGGCAAGTATCATACCATACTATGCCGATGAGCACTCGTGCATCGATTCGCTGATGAACCTCAGCACACGCCTCATCATCACCGCACACGAGCTTACACAAGATCAAAAGGACTTGCTAAAGTTGAAAAATCGCCCAGCGCGCACACAGCGCATGGCGGTGGATGCTATAGCATTGATAGTAAATAAGGAAAACGACATCGAAGAACTCTCGATGCAAGACCTGCGCGACATATTCTCAGGCAAGGTTACCCGATGGGGCGAAATCACACCTACCAAGCTAAAGCGCGACAGCATAGCAGTGGTGTTCGATGCCAGCGGTTCGAGCATAGCACGCTATGTGAGCGATTCTATCCTTCAAGGCGAGAAATTTAAGGAAAATGTGTATGCACAAGGGTCGAGCGAAAAGGTTTTCGACCTCGTGGCAAACCGCAAGAACGCCGTGGGCTTGATAGGTGTTAGCTGGATAACAGCCGACATGAAGGGCAAGAGCGAATCGGTGGAAGAAACCGTAAACCGCCTCAACCAGAACGATACCACAGTCATCGACTTCGACAACAGCCGCATCAAGGTGCTCAAAGTGCGCCGCGACGACGAGTTGGTGGGCTACAAGCCATATCAAGTGTATATCTACGATGGCCGCTATC
The DNA here is from genome assembly GCA_945612775.1 of uncultured bacterium. Classification (GTDB taxonomy): domain Bacteria; phylum Bacteroidota; class Bacteroidia; order Bacteroidales; family Muribaculaceae; genus SFTJ01. The sequence continues at coordinate 20,563 of CALZAF010000012.1, forward strand.
CACTCTATCGCAGCATCTACGTTACCTGCAACGGTCCGGTGGGAGGCTTGTCGCAAGGGTTCTACTGCTTCTTGACCGGATTTATCGGACAGAAGATAATTCAGAACACCGGCGTGCTGCCAGCAGCCATACAGCCACGGGTGGTTAGCATAAATTAACTATCACGGCTTAAACTTGGCAAACGCTATCAAGTCAAAACCAATAGAAACAGCATAAAAGCAATATCATAGAGAGACAATAAATAAATTAATAATTATCATTATAAGTTAAAGAGAAATGAAATTTAAGTTTTTTGCAATCCTTTTATTAGGTAGTGCGTTAGTAAGCAATGCACAAGGTTACAAAGACGGTATCGAGTATTTCAAGGTAGGTAAAATCGACAATGCCAAGGAATTGCTCGACAAGAACCTCAACGACCCAACAACAGTAAAGGCCGAAGCCTACTGCTATCTTGGCCACATCGAGGCAGCAAAGGGCAACAAAGCCGCTGCTAAGGAGTATTACAACAAGGGTGTAGCAGCCGATGCACAAAATCCATTCAACTACATTGCACTTGGTGCATTAGACTTGAAGGCAGGCGATGCAAAGGCAGCTGAAGAACAATTTAAGATGGCTCAAAAGGTCGATAAGAAGAACGCAAGCGTGTATGCAGCTATAGCACGCGCTTACTACGAAGCCGACCCAGTGGCTTATGCTAAGGAACTTGGCAAGAACATCGAAAAGGCACGCAAGACCAACAAGCAAGACCCAGACGTATATATCCTCGAAGGCGATATGAAGGCAGCTGAAAAGGATTACGGAGGCGCAGCTGGTCAATACGAACTTGCTTTCACTTTCGACCCAACAAACGAAGAAGCTTATGTGAAGTATGCCAACACCTACTTCCACGTAAATCCTCAGATGGCTACTGCCAAGCTCGAAGAACTTTTGGTTAAGACTCCAAATTCTGCACTTGCACAACGCGAACTTGCTGAAAAATACTACGAACTCGACCTTGGTTCGCAAGCAGCAGAACAATACGGCAAGTACATCCAGAATCCTAACCACTTCAAGCAGGACGAAATCCGCTACGCTCAGCTTTTGTTCTTCGGTGGCAAGTACGACCAATCGTTTGAACTCGCTAAGAGCATCCGCTCGGCAATACCTGCAGGCGACAAGGATAACTTCTTCATGTGCCGTATGCAACTTTACAACAAGGTGGCTTTGGAACAATGGGCAGAAGCAGAAACCTATGGTGCTGAACTCTTCGCTATGAACATCCCAGGTATGCAATACACTTCGAAGGACTTTGTTGACTATGCAACAGCATTGAAGAACGTAGGTAAGACTGCTGAATCGGTGGCTCAATACGAAAAGGCAGTAGAATACAATCCAAACAACATCGACTTGATTCGCGACTTGGTTGACGTTTACGAACAAAACGAAAACTACGTAAAGGCTGCAGAATACTATCAGAAGATAGTTGACAGCCCAGAGTGCAAGGCAAACGACTTGTATTTGATGTCGACAAAGTACTTCAACGTGGCTGCAACTGCTAAAGACGACGAAGCATTGAAGCAATCATCGCTCGAAGGTGCACGCAAGTATGCTGCATTGGCTAACGAAAAGGTTCCTGGCAACTATCGTATCGTTCAACAGCAAGCTAAGATCGAAAACTTGGCAGGCAACATGCCAGAGGCTGTTAAGTACTACAACGAAACTCTTGCTATCCTCGACGCAAAGGAAAATTCTAAGGTTGACTACAAGGAAGTATATATCGGTATCTACGCTAACCTTGCTCGCATGGCATTCGAATCAGACGACAAGGCGGGTGCACGCGATATCTATATGAAGTGGCTCGATGTTGACCCAGAAAACGCAGCTCTTCGCGACTACGTAGAAAAGATGAAGGTTGACTAATCGTTAACTCGCCTTAGCAGCGAGATCGATTAAGTAGCTATCGCAAATATATAGTGCGGTATTTGATTGCAATGCAATTGAATACCGCACTTTTCGTGTCCTGCAAAGGCGTTTCGAGAGCTAATAGCGAGTGGATAATTGCGATTTTTGGGAAATGATATTGATAATGTTGGTTTTTTAGACTAAATTTGAAGGTTAAACATATTAGTGCGACTTATATTATGGAATTTTCAAGAAAAAAACTGATAATAATAGCATCGCTTGCCGTAAGTGTTGCAGCGATGGCTCAAGGTAAGGTATCGAATGCTACAAAGGCGTATATCGACCGTTTTCAGCAAGGACAGGTGACCGAAATAAAGCCCCGCGCATTGGCGCCCGAAAGCGCAAGTCGCGGCGAAGCACGTTTGCGCCATCGCGTTGCGGAACGCCGGGGACGCCAGATGCAGGCACCGCATGTTGTGGATGGCGAGAACCGCGTAGTGGCATTCGTGTCGGTCAACGATGGTGCAGCTATATCGCAGCTAGAAGATCAAGGCTGCGAGGTGGTGGCGCAATACGGCAATGTTGTTACCGTTGACGCGCCATTGGCAAAATTGGCATCGATAGCCGAAGCCGACGGCGTGAAAAGCGTGTCAGTGTCGCGCAAGATACAACTCAAGACCGATGCACAGCGATCAACGGCAAAGGTTGACCAAGTGCATAGCGGCACTGGGCTTGCAATGCCATACACCGGAGCCGGCGTAGTGGTAGGGGTGATAGATGTGGGCATCGACTACAACCACATGGCATTTAAGGATGCCGACGGAAATAGCCGCGTGGTGCGAGTGTTCAAGCCAAGCACTTTTAAGACCATTAATATAGGAGGAAAAACCATCAAAGGAATAGAATATAGCACTCCAGAAGAAATAGCAAAGCTCACTTGCGACTACCAGTCGGAATCGCACGGCACCCACACCTCAGCCATTGCGGCAGGCACTAAGGTGGGCGATTTTGGCGGCATGGCGCCAGGCGCCGACATTGTGCTTTGCGGTATGGGCGACGATTTGACAGATGCCTCTATACTTAATGCAGTGGATTATGTGTTTACCTACGCCGAAAGCGTGGGAAAGCCAGCAGTGGTGAATATGAGCCTTGGCGACCATGCAGGGGCGCACGATGGCACATCCGACTTCTGCCAAGCGCTCGATCAGCTTGCTGGCGACGGCAAGGTGTGCGTGGCATCGGCAGGCAATGAAGGCGATATTAACATACACTTCGGCACCACATTTGCCAACGAAGGCACATCGGTGGCGCAAGGCACCGTAGTGCTTTCCGACGCCGATTATTATGGCACATATTACGAATCGGCAATCGACATTTGGGCTGCCAATAGTCAGCCATTCACATTGCAATATGTGGTGGTTGATGCCGACGGCAATACGCTAACACTATCGCCAAAGCAAAATGCCAGCAGCACTGGTGTCGCAACGTTTAATATGTCCACTCATACTACATTTAAGAACTACTATACAGGCACAGCTACGGCATATTTTGGTGAAGATGCCAATAATGGTAAATATAATGTGTATGTAGAAATAGATGCCGAGTCGGTAGATGAGAATTTCGAGGGTTATCTCGGATTTGTGCTCTATGGGCCAGAGAATCTGAAGGTTAACGGATGGGCTATGGACGAATATACCGACATTTTGGCGTTTGGCAAGGACGGCATAATCGATGGCGACAGCGAGATGAGCATCAGCGCCATGGTCACTGGCAATAACGTGATTTCGGTAGGGGCATTTGCCTCGAAAAATTCGTATAAAGGCATCGACGGCCGCGAATGGAGCTATGGTTTGCTCACAGTGGGCGATATTGTAAGTTTTTCGAGCTACGGACCCGACGCCAATGGCGTGCAGCGTCCCGATGTGGTGGGTGCAGGTGCTACCATAATCTCGGCAGTCAACGGCTACGACACCGCCACCACCGGAACTTCCTATCTGGCAGCTAAAGCCACCGATGGAGCCGGAAAGACCCACTATTGGGGCGATATGATGGGCACATCGATGTCGTCGCCGCAAGTGGCAGGCATAGTGGCGCTGTGGTTGCAAGCCAATCCGCAACTCTCGGCACAAGACATACGCGAGGTAATGAACAACACCTCGATTCGCGACACCTACGTCACCAATGGCGAAGCCAAGAAATGGGGCGCAGGCAAAATCAATGCCCTCGACGGTATAAAATATGTGTTGCAGAATAGCGGTATCGACGATGTGGTGCAGCCACTGACCGCTGTGGTAATCTATCCAAATCCTACCGACGGCGCGTTTGCTGTGTATGCTCCAACTGAGGACCGAATCACCATCACCATCTACTCAATCGACGGCGCAATGTGCTATCGAGGCGAAGTAGCATGCGAAGGCGGCATTGCCAGCGTGGATTTGCGCGAGCAACTGGCGCGTGGCGTGTATGTGATAAAGGTTGATGGCGAAGATGTTCACGAAGTAACAAGATTGCTTAAGAACTGATGAAATTACGTAGAACGATAATATTGACAGCGGCGTCAGTGCTGGTTTCGGCGATGTTGATTTCAGCTCAGAGCAGAGTATCGCCACGATCGCAGCGAATGCTCCGCACCGAGGTGGTGATGGAGGCAGAGCCCAAAGTGGGGTGCTTCATCAGATTTGCCGACCCACAAGTGCTTGACGAACTCCGAGGCATGGGCGTGGAAGTGAATTACACCTTTGGCGACATTGCCACAGCGCAAGTGCCCAAGCAGTGGCTTCGTGAAGTGTCGCAGATGGCGCGAGTGCGCAGCCTGCAGACAGCTACGCCTATGAGTTTGTGCAACGACGCTGCCCGCAGCGCCTCGCGCGTGAATCAGATTCACGGCAGTGAGCATGTGCCGATGCCATATACTGGCAAAGGCATAGTGGTGGGTATGGTGGACGTAGGCATCGACTTTAATAATGTGGAATTTCGTGACGAAAATGGCGATAATCGCATCAAAAGCGTGTATCTGCCATCGGTTGACGGTGGCGAAAAGCCAGTGATAGGCGAGAACGAACTACCCGGCTCGAAATACGAATCACCCGAACTGATAGCCAACCTAACCACCGACTGCGAAGACATGTCGCACGGCACGCACACCACCACCACAGCGGCAGGAAGTTATCGCGGCAATGGTTTCTACGGAGTGGCTACCGATGCCGAAATTGTGGCATGTGCTATGCCCGAAGATGAACTTACCGATGTGAATATAGCCAACAGTGTGGCATATATTTTCGACTATGCCGACAGAGTGGGCAAACCAGCCGTAGTGAATATGAGTCTATCGGCAAATATGGGTCCGCACGACGGTACGTCGATGTTAAGCCAAGCGATAGCCAATGTTACTGGCGAGGGTAAGATATGCGTGCTCTCGATAGGCAATGACGGCTATCTGCGCCTCAAACTCAAGAAACGCATCGAAGCTGAGACCGACACTATGCGCACTTTCCTCGAAAATCTGTATAAAGCCTACGTGGCAAACGGAGAAGTGGATGTTTGGGCAAGCAATAACCAGCCATTTAAGGCACAATTTGTGGTGTATAACCGCAGTAAGAACGCTATCGACTATCAGACAGAGTGGTATGTAGCCACAGACGAAGATGATGAACCGATTACAATCAAAGCCGAGGAAGACGACTATCTTGGCAAGAATTATAGCGGTGAAATTACTTTCGCCTCAGGTGTTGGCGATAATGGTAAGATGGAAATCTATACCTACTTCGACCTGCAATATACCTGCACTAAAGAAGAAGCCCGCAACTATTACTTCGGATTGCGATATACGGCTGCTGTGGGCACTGAACTCACCGCATGGTCGAGCACCAGCACCCAACTTGTTGGCAACGGCAAATCAGGGTGGCTTGAAGGTACTCCCGAGGGTGCTATTAACGATATGGCAACCGGCGAAGGCGTGATATCGGTGGGTGGTTATGCCACCAAAACCACTGTGCCCCACATCGAAGGCGAAGCTAACTATACATCGAGTTCAGTTGGTGACATAATGCGCGCATCGGGATATGGAGCCGACGAGAACGGCGTGATGCAACCCATGATTACAGCCCCAGGCTATATGCTCGTGTCGGCGATGAACCGCTACGATAAGTCGATAGCCGATATGCGCAGCGAGATGGCAGCTATCGAGACCATCGACGGCATCGAATATATGTGGCGTGAGATGGGAGGCACATCGATGTCGTCGCCAATCGTGGCAGGCATAGTGGCATCGTGGTTGCAAGCCGATAATCATCTCGATGCCGACCAAGTGAAAGAAATACTCGAAGCTACGTCGGTGCGCGACGAGTTTATCACCGAAAGCAATGCCAACCGATGGGGATACGGCAAAATAGATGCCCTTGCTGGCCTGCAATACATATTGAAAAGTGGTCTCGACGAGGCTGCGATTTCGCCGATGTGGACTCTGACAGCCCATGGGCAGGTGTTGACTATCACCACACCATCCGACGGAGTTGCCCAAGCAGTAATCTACAATGTGGCAGGGCAAGAACAGGCACGACTTAGTGGCGAAGCCCGTGGCGGACTATGCCAGATGACGCTGCAGAGCGGTTTGCAGCGAGGCATCTATCTCGTGAAGGTGCAAGTGGCAGGCAAGAGTGCCACGCTAAAAGCCGTGATAGGCAATTAACTGAATTTTATAACGAAAGAAAACAATAATGCTATGTTAGACTATATAAAAGGAAGAATCGAAGAGAATAATCCGGCATTTGTGGTTATCGATAATCACGGCATGGGCTATATGCTCAATATTTCGCTCAACACCTATGAGGCGCTGCAGCGTTCAAGTGGCGAAGTTAAGGTGTATGTGTATGAATCGATACGCGAAGATGCCCATGTGCTATATGGATTTTACGAGAAGCGCGAGCGCGAAGTGTTTGAATTGCTCATCAGCGTGAGCGGCGTAGGGCCGAACACGGCACGAATGATATTGTCGTCGCAACCAACGCAAGAACTTGAAGCTACGATAGCCTCAGGCAACGCCGCGCTGCTGAAATCGGTGAAAGGAGTGGGTGCAAAAACGGCACAAAGAATAATTGTTGACCTCAAAGATAAAATAAATGTGGTAGGTGCTTCGTTAATAGATAAAGCACCGATGTCGAACGAAGCGTTTGAGGAAGCTCTTGCAGCTTTGGCGATGTTGGGCTTTACCAAGCAAGCCACCCAGAAAGTGCTGAATAAGCTATTTGCCGATGAACCTACGATGACCGTAGAAGTAGCCATCAAGAAGGCACTGAAGATGCTTTAGCCGTTGAGCACCAATCGGTGAGCCTGCGTTAATAGGATGACGAACTGAATGGGTAAACGACATAGATTTAGAAATATTACAAGCAAGGGATTGCTGTATGCAGTGCTGTGCGGAGTGATTATCTGCTCTGCACTGCATTTCGATGTGTTTGCCCAGTATGTTCAGACCCAAATTACGCCGCCACCATCAGTTCCCGATAAAACCTCATCGCCAGCCAAGAAAGGCGAGAAAACCGACTCGATTGACCTCCGATTTAAGGTTCATGAAACCATTCCGTCGGGCTACGACAACCTCTCGGGCGGAGAATTTGCTCTCGACCTCAAT
>CALZAF010000013.1 GCA_945612775.1 uncultured bacterium
GTGATATAGGTTCCCCAGTGAGCCACATGCACAGGTTGGCAGCGCACAAGCCACATTGGCATCAAAAAAATCATCGTATGGCACTGGGCATTGCGCTGATTCGCCACAAAGCTGCGGATTTGAGGATTAAACGGGAAATGTGTGCCTGATTTTGCCCATACTTTAAGTAATCTTTACAACCTAATTGCAAAAGGTTGTACATTGACATAATCTTCAGCACTTCGGGAAATTTCCCGATTTTGAGAAAGTGTACGAACTCGTACACAAATAGAACAGCAAAAAGCCAACTTTCTGCTTAATAATGCTGACGGTACGGAAGCAGAATAAAGTGTACAACCGGACAATACTTATCATTGATTCCGTAACTAATAATTAGAAATAATCTAAAGCAACAGAGCGACTTGCTGTTGCTCTGGATATTAGCCCTTTTCAAAAAGGCATAACAGCCAAATCGACGCCAAAATTTCGGAATCAAGGTTATACGCCACATTCAAGCGTATTCCAATGACATCCAAATGCTAATTATGCCATATTCATCACAGAACGCTCCCAAAAATGCTCAACGCGGTGGCAGAAATCACGAATTTTAGGTTAAAAGCACATCGCAAGTGATGGTGTTATGGCAGAAAACTATTATATTTGCAATGATATGGCGATTTTCAACGCAATTTTAACCATAAACCGAAACGACTATATCAATAGAAACAGGAGAGCAATGATAAATATCTATCAAATACTATCTGATAAGCAATGGGGCGGTCCAGAGCAGTATGCCTACGACCTCATTTCGCAAATCAAAGAAGACGGCAACAAATTCTACACCGAAATTGTTACCCAAAACAGGCCAAAAATCATAGAGCACTTCCGCTCACTCGAAGTGCCTGTGTCGATATTGCCGCTGAAGAGCCTCAGCGACCTCGACTCGTCGCTTCGCCTTGCCCGACAGATTAAGCGAGGCAACAACATTCTTCACGTTCACAACATGAAGGACGCAGCCACCGCAGTGCTCGCCTGCCGCATCTCGGAAAACCCCAACAACCGCGTGGTGCTCACGAGCCACAGCGTAGAGCGCCCTAAAACCAGCTTCTGGTATCGCCGAATCCTTAAAGATATCGACCATATAATATTCTCGTCGCGAGTGTCGTACAACGAGTTTATCGACCACGCCAAGCGGTTCGACCGCAGCCGCGCATCGGTAATCAACGACAGCATCCGCCCTATGCTCAACTACAACGAGACCTACGATCTGCGCAAAGCCTGCGAAATAGATGCCGACAAGGCGCTAATCCTGTTCCATGGTCGCGTGTGCAAGGAGAAAGGCGTTGACGTGCTGCTTCGCGCCCTCACCCAGCTCGACAAGAGCACCTATCACCTCGCCATCATTGGCGACGGCGACAAACGCTTCACCAAGCGCCTGCGCAGCTTTATCGAAGCCAACCAACTGGAGCACAACATCACCATGCTGGGCTATCAGCCCAATCTGCAAGAGCTGCTTGTGCAAGCCGACTTCGGCGTACTTCCGGCAGCTTGGCGCGAGCCGTTTGGCATAAGCAATCTCGAATATATGATGCTCGGCAAAGCCCATATAGCCACCAACAACGGCGGTCAGGTGGAATATCTGCAGCATGAGCACAACGCCCTGCTGGTGAACCCAAGCGACTTCTCAGAACTTGCCGCAGCCATAAAGCGCCTCATCGACGACCCACAACTGCGCCACCGCATAGGCATGCAGGCACAAGCCGACTTCGAGAGCCGCCTAAGCTACAAGCATTTCTATAGCCAGATTATCGACCTCTACAATAGCCTCTACGCCAAGTGACCTGTGTGAGCTACAAAATAGTGGTATCGCCTCGCTACGAAGCCCTCAGCGAATATGTGCACAGCATCCCATCGTTGCCCGCCGAGAGCCTCGGAACGGTGATTTACCACATACGCAACACGGTGTATCGCACCTCGGTGCACGGCGTGGACATAGTTACCAAGCAATATCGCGTGCCGCATCTGCTCAACCGCTTCGCTTATGCCCATCTGCGCCCGAGCAAGGCCGAGCGCGCCTATAGCTATGCCCTACGCCTTCAGGAAAAAGGCATTCTCACACCCGAACCTATAGCCTACATCTGCGAATACTGTTGCGGGCTGTTGCGCCGAAGCTTCTTTATCTCACAAGCCGTAGATGCCACCGATGCCGACCGTCTGCTTGCCGCAGGTGGCGACAATCGACAACAAGCCATTACCGCCATGGCAAAAACACTTATGGCTCTGCGCAAGCACGGCATAGTGAATCCCGACCTAAACCCACGCAACGTGATGCTCGATGCCAAATATCAACCTTACCTTATCGACATCAACCGCCTGCAATTCGGTGCCGACGGAGGCTGCGACAGCAAGTTTGCCGAGCACTTTAAGCGCATTGCCGACGACCTGCCCACCACGCTCGACATAGCGCGTCGCTACGCCGAGATGGCACACCTCGACGCCGACAGCATAGCAGCCATAGCTCAAAAGCAATGGCTAAACGACCATAAAGGTTGATACAACCCATTTTTTTACAAGAAAGACATTATCCCGACACGAAAAATCAGCAACCCACAGTGTATTTGCTTCCCGGCAGAAGCGAAAGCACCTTGATTGCCGCAGCCGAACAAATAAACGCCAGCACCGCAATCGCCGGAATAGCCAAAGCTACCGGAATGAGCGGTTCGGCTTGATTGCCATTGACAAAAAAGGCGGCAATAGGAGCCAAGAAGAACAAGTGAATCAGATAGATGCCAAACGACAAGCGCGAGAGTTCGGCAATAACGCGCGGCGTGCTGCTACGCTCGATGCACGAGAACATCAAGAACACGCCGAAAGTGGCTATAATGATGTTTGGAGTGCAAAATTCCCAAGCCCATTCGAGCATAGGAGTATCGATGAGCACACCCGGCGTGCCCATCACCCAGAACGACCAACCAGTGAACACCATGCCCACCACAGCAGCCGCAGCGCCTATGCGCATACGCTTGGCACGACTCCACTTGATGTGTACACGCACATAGTGGGCAAGAACCAGATAGCCGAGATAGCCCGACACATACCAGAACAAGCCATAACCATTCCAGAAGCACTCGCCCCACACCTCGGGTGTGATAAACTTGTGGACAAACGGCGTGAACGAGGAAACAAAGAATAGCGCCAAAAACACCCTTTCGTCGCGCGCCGACGCTCGTTCAAGCCACGGCGACACCACCGGAATGATGAGATAGACGCTTATGAGCGGATACATAAACCACAGATGCCCAGCCATCGACGGGAAATTGAATGGAAGGTGCTTCAAGTCGGTCATCGACTGTTCCCAAGTCATGCCATTCCACAATAAGGGCAGAAAAGTATAGGCAAACATAAACACCACCATAGGCGGCACCACGCGCAATAGGCGGCGCTTGTAGAACGAAGTCATGGTGTAGCCCGATTTCATAGGAACAAGCAGAAATGCCGACACAATCATGAATAGCGGCACGCTGATTCGCCCCAAAGTGCCATCATAAAATGCCACCCAGAAGCGATTATCCTCATTTACGAGCATCGAGACGCATCCGGCAAGTCCCGAAGAGTCGGCAGCATAGAAATTCTCACTTGCGTGCACCAGCATCACCAAGAAGCATGCCACCACACGAATATAATCGATAAACACCACTCTATCGTGGTTTATTCTCTCATTATTGTTCATTTCATATCCAGGTTTAGTTCTTTATATTCACCATCACTGCGTAGGCACATTGGCACAAAGCATCATATTTTATCGAGTCCATGGGTGAATTTTTTCCAATAATACTTTATCGGATTGGTGTATTTTAGTTGTTTCCAAGGGCGGCTGCTGTGCGGACAATGCAACACAGGCAGAGTGCCAAAAAGATAATTAGCGAATCCACACTTCACCGACTCGTGCGAAATGGTGACGTCGAACCAGTTTTTTTCGGGATTGAGCAAATCGAAGTCGAATGCGCGCAGCAGCGCCGGCGTGAGCAGCGAACAGCAAAAACTGCAATGCTTCTTAGTCTTTTCCACGCGTCCGAGCACGTCCTTAGCGAAGCCGTAGGGATAGTTAACAGCACCATCGCCATCTACAGTCACCGAAGCCGCAATGCCGCAATCGGGGCGCTCCATAGCACCGTCAAACAAGCCCTGCAGCGTGTCGGGCCGTACCACCACATCGCTCTCCACTATCAGCAACCCCGCATCGGCATCGAGGGCGCGGCGTCGAGTGGTGCGAAGCACCAGCAGATAGTTGGGCGACGGAGTAGTGGTGATGTCGGCAAGATTCACCAATTCAAATCCCATCTGCCGCGAAGCCTCCTCCAAGCGAGCTGTGTTCTCAGGCGTGCTGAAATCGTTGTAGATGGTGTAGGTAAACGGCACATTAAGCTTCGAGCCGAGCACCGCAGCAGCCGTCTTGAGCGTGAGGTCGATAGAATCTTTTACCGGAGTGATGATATGTAAACTTTTCATAAATAGTGCTTACGAGATGTTGAATAATATCGGCTGCAAAAGGGCAGCACACATTGAGAGCGGGCATTATGCCCATTTGTTTTGCAAAACTAATCATAGATTTTGGTTGGTCAAAGAAAACGGAGCGATAATAGCGTCATAAGCAACTTAATTTACAAAACTTTAATATTCGGCACTACCAAAAACCATAAATTGTGGTTATCTTTGCAAAGAGATGTGGCAAACAGTGGCGGCAACGAGCCACATTAACCACACATAAAGCCACAGAAACACTATTTTACGGAAGAATCTATGTTAGACTTCACACCCATAGCCCGCCAATATTTTGCGCATCGACTGCAAGAAATAAAGCGTTTCACCGAGTATAGCGAATCGGTGCAGCGCGAGGTGCTTGCCACCCTATTGGGACGTGCAAGTTACACCGAATATGGGCAAAAATACCGTTTCCCGAGCATACGCGGCTACAACGACTTTAGCCACACGCTGCCACTGACCACCTACGAGGACCTCAAGCCGCACATTCAGCGCATGATTCGCGGCGAAAAGAGCATCCTTTGGCCAGGCAGAGTGGATAAGTTTGCCCAATCGTCGGGCACAAGCGACGGCAAAAGCAAATATATACCCATCACCAACGATGCCCTCAAGAAGAATCACTATCAAGGCGCAAGCGACGTGGTGGCTCTATACCTGAACATGAATCCCGACAGCCGCATCTTTAGCGGCAAGGCATTTATATTGGGCGGCAGTTTTGCCAATGAGGTTGACTATGCCGCCCCGGGCACGCAGATTGGCGACCTATCGGCAACGCTTATCAACAATATCAACCCCATGGTGAACATGATGCGCGTGCCCAACAAACACATAGCCCTAATGCCAAATTGGGACGAAAAACTACCGGCTTTGGTGGCAGCCAGCAAAGGTCAGAACATCACCAACCTGTCGGGCGTGCCCTCGTGGTTCCTCACCGTGATACGCGAAGTGATGAAATCCTCTGGCGCACGCACCATACATGAGGTGTGGCCAAATTTAGAGGTGTTTTTCCACGGCGGAATCAGTTTCGACCCCTATCGTGAGCAATATCAGAGCATAACCGACCCCAGCAAGATGCACTTCGTGGAAACTTACAACGCCAGCGAGGGCTTCTTTGCCACACAATCGTCGTTCGACACCAACGCGATGCTATTGCTGCTCGACATTGGCATATTCTACGAATTTATACCACTCGACCAAATCGACGATGAGCACCCTACGGTGCTGCCAGTATGGGAAATCTCGGCAGGCGAGACCTACGCTTTGGTTATCACCTCGTGCAACGGGTTGTGGCGCTACAAAATAGGCGACACGGTGCGCGTAGAGAGCACCACGCCGCTGAAAATACGCATCGCAGGCCGCACCAAGAGCTACATCAATGCCTTCGGCGAAGAATTGATGGTGCACAACGCAAATGCCGCCATCGCCTACGCATGCGCAGTGACAAGTGCGCAGATTATCGACTTCACAGCAGCTCCTGTATATACCACCGAGCAAAGCAAAGGCCATCACCAATGGCTCATTGAGTTTGCCAAGATGCCAAGTTCGCTGAAAGCCTTCACCGAAGCCCTCGACAGCCAGCTGCAACACGAGAATTCCGACTACGAAGCCAAGCGCCAGAACGGCATCTTCCTCGCCGCACCCGATGTGGTGGTGGCAAAGAGCGGACTCTTCGACACCTGGTTGGGCATGACAGGCAAGCGCGGCGGACAGCGCAAAGTGCCTCGCCTATGCAACGACCGCAAAATAATGGATCAACTACTTGAACTTAACGAAAACACAAACCAATAAAAGACAAAAAAACGAGATGAAGAAACGCCTATTTTCTGTGTTACTCTGCTTACTTGTAGTAATCACAATCAGTGCAAAACAGCCGAAGTATATATTTTACTTCATTGGCGACGGTATGGGTTTGAGCCCAGTGCTATGTGCAGAAACATATAACCGCACCGTGCTTGGCAACGACAAGCCACTGCTATTCATGCAGTTTCCTACCGTGACATATGCAACATCCTACTCAGCCAACAACACCATCACCGACTCGGCAGCAGCAGGAACAGCCCTATCGACAGGACATAAGACCAACAACAGTATGCTGGGCATGACCCCCGACAAGCAACCGGTGACAAGCATAGCCAAGGAACTCAAAGACCAAGGCTACGGCATAGCCATAGCCACATCGGTTGACCCCGACGACGCCACTCCAGCTGCATTCTATGCCCATGTAGAAACCCGAGGTATGTTCTACGAAATAGCTCAAGACATGGCAAAGAGCGGCTACGACATGTTTGCAGGCGGCCGTCTGCGCGGCAAAACTCCAGAAGGAGGTAAGGACGTTAAGACCATTCTCAGCGAAGCCGGCTACACCGTTACCAATGGTCCTAAGGGATTTGAAGCCAACAAGAATAAGGACAAGATAGTGCTTCTGAGCACCACCGAAAGCCTCGACCACATAGGTTACGCCATCGACTATCAGCCAGGCGCACTCACCCTGCCCTACATCACCCAGGCATGCATTGAACACGAAATGCGCGTGTCGCCCGAACGATTCTTCATCATGATAGAAAGCGGGCTCATCGACCACTCGCTTCACGCCAACGACGCAGCCACCTCGGTGAAAGAAGTTTTGGACTTCGAAGAATCGATTAAGATTGCCTATGAATTCTATCTCAAGCATCCAAAAGAAACCCTCATCGTGGTCACAGCCGACCACAACACCGGCGGTATGGCAGCTGGCGTGGCTGGCGGTCCTTACACATTGCCTCTCAAAAACTTCGACTATCAGCACAAGTCAATCGAAGTGATGCAAGCCGATTGCCGCAATTGGGTGAACGAAGGCAAGACTCTCACTTGGGATGAAATGAAAGAATATCTTAACACCAATTTCGGCCTATATGGCGCCATCAAAGTAAGCGAGAAGAACGATAAGAAGCTCCAAGATGCATTCAACGCCACCTTCGTAACCAAGAACGCCGAGGATAAGCGCACACTCTACGCGTCGCTCAACACCTTTGTGCAAACCACATTCGACGTGCTCGATATCACCAACGGCATCGGTTGGACCACCTATAGCCACACCGGTGACTTCGTACCAGTGTTTGCCATCGGCGCAGGCAGCGAACAGTTTGCCGGATTCCACGACAACACCGACCTGCCTAACATCATTCGCCGACTCTGCAAAATCAAGACACACTCAAGCAAGTAATCATATTGCAAGATAAAGAATTCAGCACCGAGCCTCATTGAGCAGTCTCGGTGCTGATTGTTATTTAGAACACAGATTAACACAAATTATTTTGAACGGATTTCCACAAATGATTACCCTGGCGAGTAATGCTAATTATTTCGATTAAGAACGCTCAAAATCTAAATTTATGACATTTTTTTCGATTAAGAAGGGTGTTTTGTGCTAATTTTTTCCATTAAGAGGTACAGAATATGCTAAATTTTTAGATTAAGCGGGTGGGGCAAGCCAAATAAGTGCGGCGAGAGAAAGGTAAGAGAGCCAGGCGAGGGCGAGAAGGATCCAAGCCACTTCGCGGCGGCTGGGATAGACGTAGTATGCCATAGCAATCACGCCAAAAACATAGAACGGAAACACAGTCATCAGGAATCGCATAGTACCATCGTCGCCAATAGGCAGGCGCTGAAACGCCACAAACCACACCACAATGGGCAAAACACTCAAAAAAAGTAGCATTACATACCACAAAGGGCGCTTTTCATTTTCTTTTGCCATAATACTATAAGGGTTATTGTAAATTTCTATCACAAAAATAGCAAATTAAGCACTCAATACAAAATATGCCCTATTTTTTCACATTTCACAGCCGTTTCTTACCCCGGATGCTTTGAAAATTATTTTTTCAAAAATATTGCCCAAATTTTATATGTTTGATTTTAAGGTAATTAAAATTTTTATCAACATTTCAAATGTTAAATTCTATCTTAATATAAATTAAATCACTCTTAAAGACACATAAAAGTTTTGCAGACTATATAAAGTGTTATAATTTTGTCATTGTAATTAGGTCATACTATTAAGCCTTACTAATCTAATACGAGAAAAATAACGGTTTAAGATTTTTATAATTAGGTCATATAAATCAAAACTTAACTTAATTTACAGGAAACACAGAGCAGCAAGAATGAATGTTTTTGCTGCTCTTCTTTTTTAGTAAATAAATTTACTAAAAAAAGAGAGGTTTAGACCACTTTTGATATTAAAGTATTTTATAACTTTGCACATTGACAAAATACTAACGCTCAGCATAATGACTCGACGAATATTAACGACCCTTCTTGCACTTATCGCCATATCAACTGTAGCGCATGCGCAGTTATATTTAGACCAATCGGTTATAAGCCATAAGCAGTATGCCGACAGCATCAGAAATGCTTTCGACAACGGCCCATATTTCTCGCTTTATCGCGACAACTACTTCATAGCGGGAATCCCATTGGGCGGCAAGATATCACGCACCAATAGCGACGTGAAATTTCAGGTAAGTATAGCGCAGCGCCTCACCAAGAGCGTGCTGCCATTCAACACCTACCTGTTTCTTACCTATAGTCAGAAGTGCTTCTGGAACATATTTGAGGAGTCGCTTCCGATGCACGATCTCAACTTCAACCCCGGCATCGGCTTGTCGAAACTGCTTATTGTGAAGGGAAAACTCATAGGCAAGGCAACGATGCTGATAGAGCACGAGTCGAACGGGCGCGACGGCGACGCATCTCGCAGCTGGAACCGCATAACATTCGGCGCAAACGTGTATATCACTCCGCACTTGATGATTCACGGCAAAGTGTGGATTCCAATAATCGACGGCGAGAACAACAAAGACCTGCTCGACTACCGCGGAATCTACGAATCGGGGCTGCAAATTCGTTCGAGCAACGACCGCTGGGGTTTCGCGCTCGTAACTTCGAAGCGCCGCGGATGGAACCTCAACACCAATATCACCGTAGAGGTAAATTATCGCCTTTTCCACGACGAAAACCAGTATTTCTTTATCCAATACTACAACGGCTACGCAGAGAACCTGCTCGACTATAAGCAGCACCACTCACGCATACGTGCCGGACTCGTGATTAAGCCTAATTTCTTCAGCGAATATTGATTCCATAGCGGAGAAAGCCTACTTGCTTATCACAATAGGCATCCCCAAACTCCTCCTAACGACAATAGGGCAAAAAGAATGACGCGCGGCACTATCCCACGATAGAAACAATGCCGCACGCCTAAAGTGTGTGGAAAAACCGTTTCGTCACTTAACCACCATCACCGGGCGAGAGAAAATCATGGTGCAATCCTTAAAACCGCCTTTAATGATGGCATTTACCGCTGCCGTATCAGCCTGAGCCTCGCTGAGCGTCATAGGCAGGCGATACATGGCTATGAGCGGGTATTTATCTATGATGCTCTCCATGAGCTGATCCACGCTTGGCAAAAAGCCTAAAGCATGATATTGCTCATAGGTATAGGAAGTGAACGCCACCTTTACGCCAATGCCGCGGCGGTCGAGCAAAAATCCGTCGGCAAGGCGAACAGGCAGTTGCGCATCGGTGATATCCGAAGGGTCGGGATACGACGCCAGTCCGGTGCCGCTGTCGTTGAGCATCACAGGCACGTTGTAGAAAAAGTCCTTTGATGTCTTATAAACCACAGCCTTCGGAATTACGCCAGCCGAAGGGCCTCCTACGGGCTTTTCAGGCACCGCCACCGGGATTTCGATGGCTTCAGCACCATTTGCACCAGCGGGCACTTCCGCGCCGTCAGAAGCCGCCTTTTTCGCCTTACAGCCTCCAAGTGCAATTATTGCCATAATTATTATCAAAAATTTGTTCATTATTGTAGAAAACAATCGTTATTTCTTAATCATTCGGCGAACCACCACGCCTTCGTCGGTGGTAATCTTGATAACATATACACCGCTTGGCAAGTTGTCCACCTGAAGAGATGTGCTCTGTGCGCCCTCTGCGTTAGCAACTATAACTTGCTTACCGCTAAGCGAGAACACATTGATGCTGCCCATAGCGCTTGGCGACTGCACATACACCACATCGTCGGCAGGATTAGGATAAACCACCACATCGGCTGCCGCATCGGCTTTAACATCCTCGATGCCAGAAACACCACTGAGTGTGAACGAAGTGGCTCCTCCTACTTGATACCAACGTGAATCTTTGTAGTAGAATAAGTAGGCATGACAAACTGCACCAGCTTCACCGTCGAACGAACCTGTGAATACCACTGGTTTGGTAACATCTTGATCGATTAAGCAATAGTCGCTATCAATCTGTGTAGCATACGTGCCGTTGCAATAAACCAAGCATGTTAATGCGCCGCCAAACAATCCGCCGGTGTTCTTTACACTACATACCGTCTTAAATTCATTGCTATAAATCTTGCTATCAAACGAGAAACCTTCGTTGCTGAGGCTGAATTCACCAGGTTCTTCGTTTATGGTGATGGTAGCCGTAGATATTGGGTGCAATGAATTGCCATCGCGGGTGCAGATAGCCAATTCGTAAGTGCCTGCTGTTACGTTCGACAAATCTCCTACAATCGAATTTGTCACAGTTTCGCCAGTCAGCACCTCAAACGTATTATAAGCATAGCACAACAGCGAACCACTACTGTTAATGACAGCAGCATAAAGGTCGCCGATGAAGTCAGCACCTGTGCTCGAGACCTTTACATTAAGTTTGTAAGGCTTATTTGTATAGAAATTAGCTTCTGTGGAGATTGATTCAACCTTAATAGAAGGTTGTTCTACCACAACACCTGAGAACGAGAGTGCGCCACCACTTACAGTTAACTTCACAGCTTTCTGTTTGCCGTAAGGCACCATTACACGGCCGCTCTTGCCGAGGGCGGTGTTGTTAAAGGCAGGATAGATGGTGTAAGTGCCATCGCCCAAACGCGTGAATTCTGTTGCCGAACAGCCAAAACTGCTGAAATAGTAGTCATAGTTTGAAATTATGCTCATTTTGGTGCACGAAATGTAGTTAGATTTGTTGGTATTATCATTCACTACATCTACGCCCAGATCGAGTATGCACGACATCGAAGCGGGACAATATTGATAAAGTACTTCGCCGACATTGAAGGTAATTTGGGTGTCAGGCACATCCGAGGCGGCCACATCGGTAGCCGAGCATGAGAAATCGCCGTCGTAGCCCACGGCATACGAAAACTCGGTGGTACCATTGTTAGGAGCGAATCCGTAGATAATCTCCTGACCGCTATTGTAGCCCGAATCGCTACCGCCAATGCCTTGACCCGAAGGATTGAGAGCCGAAAGTTTGAAATATCCGTCCGACATACCACCCCAACCCCAGTTGATGTGGAAGAAATTGTCGCTGCTATAGCCATCGCACACGTATGCGTGACCCGAACTGCTGTTATATCCAGCATAGAGCACAGGGCGGCCATTTGCCACCTCGTTGTAGATCAAATTGTTCCACTCGCTTGGCGAATAATAATCGCGAGAGATGTATTGGAGAGTCTTATCGTAGTCGAAATTGCCAATTAAAGCTTTATAAGCATTAGAAAACGAAGCCCCCGACGACAAACCGTAGGACATTTTAGCGCCCACACCTACGCTATACATCAGCGTAGCCACGGCATCGTTCTGCGCATCGGTAGCCGACGAGCCATATACATCGAGCATGTTATCCCAATCGAATGTAATAGTAGAGAAATCGAGCGACAAATTTGTATCAGTGCCGTTGATTGCGGTGGTGTAAGAGCAGCTGCCTTTGCCGGTCTTAGGCCACTCAAAGTAGTTCATCACCTGCGCCATAGCAGTAGCAGTGCAGCCAGTTACGCAACGCCGTTCGGTGTCGTACATCGGGCATTTGTTGTTATATGGCGCGCCTTGATTCCACTTGGTGGTTAAGAGCGGAGCCACGGGCGACTTTTCGGCAGCCATATCGGGCAAGGCGAGGGCAGAACCCATAGAAATGGCACTATGCTCGATGGCATAATTTATCTCGCGCTTATATTCTTCGAGAGCATCGCGCATATTATCGGGAATAGCATTGATGTCGAAACTGCCGTTTTCGCTGTATCCAAGCACCTGCTCCACGCAATCGTCGGCAGAAACTATCACAAATCCGCCCTTAGCGAGGTTATATACATAGAAATTGTTTACATTGCCAGTGCTGGCAGTATAGGCAAGCACGAGGTCGCCACCATTTGCCAATGATTTCAATCGAGAATTTTCACGAACAAATCGGTTGGCCACATCTTTAGCCGTAATTAGGTCAATCTGTTTTGCACCAAGCGGCAATACCGCCAAAACGGACACTAACGTAAGTAATAATTTTCTCATAAACTTTTTCTATTAGGATTATTTTTTCAAAATTATAAATAATAAGTCTGCATACACTTAACTATCGGGAAAAAGCTTATGGTATTTAGCGTTTTTTAACACTGATATAAGAGCTATCGACCACTCCACAGGTGCTATATGCAAAAAAGAGGTTCACAGCCATAAAACTACGTAAACAGCTGTGAACCAAATTGGTTTTAACTATAATAAATATCTATTATTTCTTAATCAAGCGGCGAACTTCCTCACCCTGATTAGTGGCAATCTTAACCACATACACTCCTGCAGGAAGGACTTCAATCTGTAAAGTCAGACTGCGACTTCCGCCTGCATTAATATTCAAAACTTGCTTACCGCTAATCGAGTAAATAGCGCAGTTATGGCTACAATAGCAATGATTAATTTTCGCATAAACAGAAAAATTGATTAAAAAATTGTTTGGTATAGAGTTTTTTGTTGTTTTATAGATGACGCCAAAATAACAAATTAGCACTATGCTCACGCACAGTGCTAATTTCTATCATTCTCAAGGATTTACTAATATCCTGTTTCTTGATAATTAGGGCGTATAAATCAAATCAAAACTATACTTACCCAAAATTTGACCTTATAAAGTGACCTTACTAATAAATGAAAAAATATATATCTTTTTAAAATAACTTATCAAGTGAAAATACTAATAAATAATCGATTTCTCCTGTAATCCTCTTAAGAAGCTGATGTGAAATATTATACTCTAAATGCTGAATGAGGCATTACAGTCAACAAAAATACTTACCAAACGATTTATTATATATCCAAATTAATTAATTACTTCTTAACGAATTGTTTAACAGCTACTTCGCCATTAGCAAACACCTTAACCACATACACACCTTGAGTAAAGTTGGCTATAGAGATGTTAGCCGAGTTTGCGCCGATGTTTTCGCTATAAACCTTTTGGCCGGCAATGTTGTAAACCTCCACAGAGTTAACTTCGGTAGAAGCCTTGATGGTGATTTCAGAATTGCTTACGCCGATGGCGAACTTAGAAGCTTCTACGTCGTCGATGCCAGTGAATACGTTAGAAGCAACAGTAACTGTGTAGCCGTCACTCACTTGGTTAGAGCTGCTGTCGCTTGCCACCAATGAGTAGTTGCCCTTAGAAACATCTACCAACGAACCCATCAATGTAACCGTTTGCGATGAGTTGCCTGGAACGTCGATTTCTTTGCTCATCGACATTGCAGTGTTGCCTTCGGCATCAACCAATGCAATCTTCAGAGTGCCAAGGTAGTTAGCATCGCCTTCGTTCTCTATATCGGCATCAACAGTGAAGTCGGCACCGGTGACTGCATTATAAGATCTCATGGCTGTGATATTGAGCTTGGCAGGAGTCATAGCACTCTCACCGCTGTAAGTGCCATCTTCGGCACGTGTCACTCTCCACACCTTGGTAGCATTGTATTTGAAGATAACTGGCTTCCAATCTTCGGCATCTGGTTCCTTGTAATAAGGGATGATATCATAAGATTTACCACGTTCAAGATAGTTGTCTAACTTAAGGCCAATACCACCATAGCGATTGCTTTCTGAACTATTGCCAGCTGCGCTAATATTACTTGCAGTAAAGAATCGTTCTTCCTTAGTTTCTACATCGATAACCTTATAAGCAGTCTTTACATAAGTATCATAATCGCTTGTTGTGCTGCCGTAGCAGTAATCTGCCAAACTTGTAAAGCGGCCTTCAGTTCTGATAGACAAACAAGCCATCTTAGAGTAATAGTAGCAATCCAGAGCATTTCCGCTGCAGAATATAGGAGTATCCTGCTTGTTGCCGAAAGTAGAAGGCATCATATTTATGAGTATGTTTTCTCTGCCGTGGAAGTTATAGTAAGGATTACCTGATTCGTCGTTGAGTTTAAGGGCATTGATGCTGAAAAAGCCGTTGCAAGAACCACCCCAACCCCAATTCATGTGGAAAGTGTTGTCCTCGGCATTATAACCATCGCAAACGAATGCGTGACGAGTACCTTCACCGCCGGCATAAAGCACAGGGCGATTGTTAGCCAATTCGTTGATGATGATATCTTCCCATTCGCTTGTGCGATAGTAGTCGCGGTTGCGGATCGACAGACTCTTAGAATAGTCGAAACACTTATGCAAAACTCGCAAAATATTTGCTTCGTTGGCAGTGGTAAGCATAGTGCCATAATTAGTGCCAATCATAATGCCACAGTTGCGAATAAGTGTAGAAACAGCATCGATTTGCTCAACAGGGCTCGATTCAGAGATGGTAGAAGCCATGTTGTCCCAGTCGAAAGTCAAATCGGTGAATGAGAACTTCCAGAAGCCAAGATTATAATCGCCATTAAGCGCAGTCTTAGGCCACTGATGATAGTTAACTATCTGGGCAAGCGCTACAGCCACACAACCACCAACGGCTGATTCGCCCGAAGTGGTAGTGCAATACTTGTTGTAAGGAGCGCCCTGGTCCCACTTAGTAGAGATAAGAGGTTGAATCGACTGGCGACCAGTGCTGGCTTGAGTTTCAGCCAAAGCTATATCAGAAGGTTCTGCATCGATATCGCCGTTAAGGATAGCTTCGCTTATTTGCTCTTGGCTGTTTTCCATCCACCACTTAAAGTTTTCGGGAAGATTATTAATGTCGAACGAACCTTCGTCAACGGTTGCCAAAATAGTGGTAGCACAGTCGTCAGCACCTACAATAACGAAACCGCCATTCTGGCGATTGAAAACGTAATAAGCGCTTTCATCTTCATTATATATATTAGGAGCTGTGTAAACCAAATTCAATGATTCGGATGCACGATTTGACTTTAGTGATTTGTTGTTCACCAAGTGACGTTGAGCAGAACGCATAGCTGCGTCGATGCTTATTTGTTCTGCGTTTACTGCGAATGTAGCAGATGCAATAACTGCAATAGCTAATAAATAATTAGTAAGTCTCATAAAATAATTAGGTCAAAAAAAAAATAAAAATAATTAGGTCATATAAATCACTTATCTGTGATTGCTGGTACAAAGTAAATCCACTATTTTCGTTAAAAAAAATATTTATCCTATTATTTACGAAAAAATTTGATTTTTGGCGATTTTTGTAACACTAATGTAACAAGTTTTAAATCTATTATAACTAAAATTAATATAATATTTAACATTTCAAATTCATTCAAATATGCCATAGAGTATATTTTAGAGGCATATTCTATTAATTATTAATGATTTAAAAAATCGCATCAAAATTACAAAATAAAATAAAAAAACTACTCGAAATGTGAATTTTTTATTTTTTGAAACATAATTTCAAAATTCGAGAAAAATCCTGTATCATCTTGTAATCACAACAATATGTAGCACCTAAAGTTTGATGCCAGCTAATATTATTAACAATGATTGGCAAGAGACAAAATATTATTAGTAAATTTGCGACAAAACTATAATAAAAAAGATGAATAAAGCAATAGAAATCGACGAAGAAGCATTTGCAGCAAGCGGTGTGGAATATTTTAAGAAAGGGTATAACTGTTCGCAGGCGGTGGTGGCAGCGTTTGCCCACCTTTACGACCTCGACGAGAACATTATAAGCATGGCAAGTTCGTTTGGCGGCGGTATGGGGCGCCTGCGCATGACTTGCGGGGCATGCACAGGGATGTTTATGCTCGCTGGTTTTGAAACCGGATCGCCCGACCCTAAGGACCTTGTATCGCGAAACCACAATTATGCCACCGTTCAAGCTCTCGGCAATGAATTTAAGGAAGAAAACGGCTCGATGATATGCGCCGACCTGCTCGGGCTGCGCGCCGGTACAGTGGAGCCACCCAAGCCAGCAGAGCGCACTGCCGAATACTACCGCACCCGCCCATGCGCCAAGATGGTGGAATCGGCTTGCCGCATCTACGCCCGCTACCTGAAGCAAAAATACGGCAAATAAGCCTACAGAATGTTATCATAATGTAGTGCTTTTAAGAGTTTTTAATTACAAATTCCTATAATTTAGAGAAAAATTATTGAAATTTGTAATTATTTTTGTATATATTGAAAACATATATTATTTTTGCGGCATATTAATTTTAAACACCAAAACAATGAAATCATTTTTACTATCTGTTTTGGCAATAGGATGTGCAGCCACCATATCAGCACAGACATTATTGCCTGTTGAACACCAAAAATTAAGTACAAAACAATCTGCTTGTGAGTTAAAAACTTTGAGTACAGATGTTAAGGTTGTAGGTAAAAAATCCCTTGCAAAGGGCGTTACAATGCAAGTGGTTGAAAACCAAGAAGGCATCACCTTTAAGCGCATTGTGTCGAATCGACAAAATTCCATCAATCCACGATTGAAAAAGTCGTTGAAAGCCCAATCGACATCGTCGGCTATAGCGCTATCGGAAGGATTTGAAGGATACGACGGCACCGACACATGGCAACCTGAAGGTTGGGCCACAGAATCGAAAGGCACCCCTATCGAATCGGATCATATAGAGGCATGGAAAGTTTCCACTGCATTGTCATACTCTCCCGAGCCTATCGACAGCTACTACGAAACTATATTATTCAGCACATCAGAGAAAGAAGAATGGCTTATCAGTCCACAAGTTACCCTCACAGAGCACCCTATGCTCTACTATCATGCTTATGTGAGTCCACTTTTTCTTTTCAATTTGAATAATGTAGATTGGGATGCCTATGAATTCACCTCAAAAGAACCTGCAGCCAATCTGCAGATCCTCATCAAGGCAGAAGGCGACGCCGAATGGACAGTAATCAAGGACTATTACGAAGAAAACAAGGACTATACACTCGAAGAATTGTATGGCATGGAACCCTCGAATCTTGAGAAATTCTCTATCGACCTATCGGCATGGGCAAGCAAGAAGGCACAAATAGCATTCCGCTACTTTGGTACCGATGGTAACACCATGATGGTGGACAACGTAACACTCTCCGAACCAAGCCTTGAAGCAAAATATTCTTATCCATTAGGTACATTATTCTATGGCATGAGCAAAGATTGGTCGGCAATGACATTGTCGTTGCCAATGCTTCCTGTGGGCGAAGAATTGTATTGGTATAACACATCGGAAGATTATGATGTGGACTGCGAATGGCAATATCACGACTGGGCTACCAACGACATAGCTACCACCAACACTACCGACTTGGCAGCAACATATTATCCCGACTATACAAGCGAATTCACTTGTCGCAACAACACATACGATTCTCCTAAACTTACCATCAGCAAGGAAGGAGCAGCTCCAGGCGAATTCTCTCGCTACAGCTACTTCCAAGCCGGCGGACGCGCCGAATGGAAAATTTCAGGCGATATCAAAGTATTTGGTATGCTGCCTTTCGATATCAATACCGAAGGATTTGACATTGCAGTGGCAGATAACGACATGAAGCCAGCTATTCCTATCTACGGCTATAGCGAAGATGTAGATGCATTCTGGACCAACTACACATTCCAAGGTCAGGAAGAAGAAGGCGAAGGAGTGAAATTAACCGGTATTTTCAACTACTACTACACAATGGCTCAGCCACTTGTAATATCAGAAGCATGGATACCTGCCAAGGGTCAAATAGGCGAAAATGCTCTATTCACACTCGACATTATTCCTCTCGACGATGAAGGCGTAATGCTCGATCCTATAGCTACTGCCACATGCAAGGGCAGCGATATGACTATGGAAGAAGGCGGCAGCCAAAACTTCTATACTATTCCTTTCAAATTCAACACTCCTGTGGTGATGTCGCAAGACGTATGCTTCAGCTACATTATTCGCCTATCGGGCTTCAACGACCCAGAAAATGTAACCTATTTTGCACCTTATCAGTCGTCACAAGACCACCCAGACGGCTATGCACTTGGATGGATTGAAAAAATGATTACAATGAACGGCGAAACCCGCTCTTCATTGAGTCCTATGGCTTACTACAGCGGTTATCAAACATTTGCTATAAACCTTGATGCAGCATATCCATGGCTCGATGCCGAAAAGAATGAGGTTAACATCGACGCAACCGGCATGGCAGAAGTGGCACTCGGCAGCTACTACGACGGTGCAGAGCTCACAGCTACTCAAGCCGACGGTTCAGCCCTTCCTGAATGGCTTAATGCTACCATCAGCGGCCGCTACAACAATGCCAAGGTGGAATTCACAGCTTCTGCCGACAAGGCTGCTACATGCGATGTGAAGATTGCCGGTCCTGGCGTTTCGCAAATCATCACAGTGAACACTGGCAGCTCATCGCTCAATAGCATTGCTAACGACGAGGCTGAAGTAGTGAACGTGTTCAACGTAAGCGGTCAGCAAATCTCGGGCGACCTTCCTGCTGGTCTCTACATAGTGCGCGACTCTAACGGTAAGGTTTCTAAGAAAATCGTTAAATAACATTAGTAAGAAAACTATTTTTCTGAAACTATAAAATCCTCTAATCAGGCTGTATCATCTACTATTATGAGATGATGCAGCCTTGATTTTTGTGAATTTTATACCTTAATTTAATTTAATAATTTAAGAAAAACTGCAATTTTGTCATGTTTCATATAAAGTTTTAGTAACTTTGCATTAGTCTTAACAAGATAATTCACTTTGACCTAAAATAAATAGTGAATAAACTAATAAAATAACTACTATTACTCTCAGAAAATAAAATCAGATATGCAAGATACTCAAACTCCAATAAAAAGAACTGTTCTCGACTACGACGATATACGCAAAATGGTGCCATTCTTCGACGGAAAGAAGAAATTGGTGAACTGGCTGTTACGCTTTCTCTCGGTAGATAAGGTAAACTGGATTCACGACCACAACTGCGACACTCCGGGCGTGCCATTTACCGACGGATTGCTTAAAGACCTGAACATAAAACTTCGTATCGACAACGAACAAGTGCTCGACAACCTGCCAGAAGGCAGTTTTATCACCGTGTCGAACCACTCATTCGGTGCTCTCGACGGCATTATACTCATCAACATCATAGGACACCGCCGCCCCACATTTAAGGTGATGGTGAACATGATACTCAACTATATATCGGCAATGCGCCCCAACTTCATAGCAGTGGATGCACTCGCCTCTGCCGACCCTAAGAAGAAAGCAGTGTCGATGCAAGGCATCAAAGCCGCCATGATGCAGGTGAAGAAAGGTGAACCATTAGGATTCTTCCCAGCAGGAGCCGTGTCGAAACTCAACCGCCACCTCGAACTCGAAGATCGCGAATGGCAGTCGAGCGTGATTCGACTCATCAAGCAACTCAAAGTGCCCGTAATACCTATCTACTTCCACGGAAGCAACTCAGCATGGTTTAACTTCCTTGGAGTGGTGTGCTGGCAACTGCGCACACTGCGCCTTCCTGCCGAAGTGTTCAGAAAGAAGAATGCCACATTCCACATCTCGGTAGGCAACCCTATCATGCCAGCCGAATATGAGGCATACGACAACATAGAAGAACTTGGCAAATACTTAAAAGCCAAAACCTACGAATTGAAAGTGAATAAATAAATAAACACACCAAGCACTATGACAGAACAGGAAAAAAAATTAATCAAACGAGTTAAGCAAGAATTCGGAATTTATGGCGATTCCGAAAAACTCAACAATGCAGTATTGCGTGCAATTAAATTTGCAAAATTCAATATATCAGTGCTTATAATAGGAGAAAGCGGTTCGGGTAAGGACGTTTTTTCTAAAATCATACATAAAAACAGTTCGCGAAGCAGAAAGAACTGCTTAGCCGTGAACTGCGGCTCTATACCACAAGGCACCATCGATAGCGAACTCTTTGGTTATGTGAAAGGTGCATTCACAGGCGCACTCAACGACACAAAGGGTTATTTCGAAATTACCGATGGCGGCACACTGTTTCTCGACGAAATAGGCGAAATGCCTATGAGCACCCAAGCACGACTGCTGAGAGTGCTCGAAAACGGTGAATTTATAAAGGTAGGAGCCAGCTCGGTGCAAAAAACCGACGTCCGCATCGTGGCTGCTACTAATAGAGACCTACTCAAGTCGATCAACGAAGGTAAATTCCGTAGCGACCTCTATTACCGCCTATCGGACGTAATCATAGAAATACCACCATTGCGTGAACGCACCGAGGACATACCTAAAATAGCCCGATTCTTTGCCGACAGCTTTGCCGACGAATTTAAGATGGGCGACAAGCATTTCTCCGAAGAAGCTCTCGAACTCCTGAAAAAGTATTCATGGCCAGGAAATGTGCGCCAACTCAAGAGTTTCGTGAAAATGTGCATGATAGAGGACGATTCTATGGTTATCACGCCCGAAACAGTGAAGAAAAATCTTCCTCAAAACACCGTATTAACCAGCGAAGTAGCCACCGTAAGCAATAATAACAGCAACACTGGCGACAACAATTACATAGCATTGCTGCAAATGATGGCACAGATGTTAGACCGCATGAACAATCGATTAGACACTATGAACAACGAACGAATAGTGCCTAACATAAATGCAAATGTTGTATCATCTGCACCATCTATAAATGCAGAGCAATACAACGAAGCACCTATATTTCACAAGGCTGAAGCTTTGCA
Source organism: uncultured bacterium (assembly GCA_945612775.1). Lineage (GTDB taxonomy): Bacteria > Bacteroidota > Bacteroidia > Bacteroidales > Muribaculaceae > SFTJ01. The sequence goes on from CALZAF010000013.1 coordinate 21,433, forward strand.
AAGCAACATTCCAGAACCAAAATACTCTCAACGCATTTCTACGAGCATCGACAATCCTGTAATTGTGAACAATATAGATGATTATGATAGAGACTACGTAATAGAACTCGAAAACTTAGAATATAATTATAAATCTCTAAAAGACATCGAAAAAGAAGCCATAGAATCGGCACTCAAACGCAATAATTATAACCGCAAGATCACTGCTCAGCAACTTGAGATAGCCGAGCGCACTCTCTATCGTAAAATCAAAGAATATAATTTATAATTCACCTCACATAACACGCTAAATATATATGCTTAAGCGAATATTAACGGTAATAGCCGTAATCATCATAACCCAGGCTTGCAGCATAAGCTATAAGTTCAATGGTTCGGCTATCGACTATACAAAATACAAAACGGTGTCGGTAGGAGAGTTCCCTATTCGTGCAGCCTTGGTGTATCCTCCGCTACAACAACTATTTGAGAACACCATGACTGACATGATTACGCGCCAAACTCGCCTAAAGATGCAAGAAGTGCCCAACACCGACATCCGCATCGAAGGCGAAATAACAGGCTATAACCTTTCGCCTCAAGCCGTTACCGAAAACGCTTACGCATCGAAAACCCGACTCACCATCACCGTTAGAGTGAAATATATCGACAACGTGAACCCCGACAAAGAGATGGACCAAAACTTCTCGGCTTATCGCGACTTCGACAGTAGCGAACTGCTAACCGACGTGCAGGACCAGCTCTGCGACGAAATTTGTAAAGAACTTGCCGAACTGATTTTCAATCAGACATTTGGCGACTGGTAATACCTTAAATATAATATTCACATAATGATTGACATAAACAACGACATAAAGCAACTATTAAGCGATAGCCAAGCACCAGCCAATCAGCAATGGTGCGAGGAGGCTATGCAGCAATATCCCTACTTCACACTGCCGGCACTGCTCTATCTGCAGCGCAGCGGCACAGCCACCGCCAAGGACAATAAGGACTTGCTTGCACGCCTGGCTATTGCCTCGTCCGACCGCCAGAGCCTATATAACACCCTTGGCGAAAATGCCGATGTTTTCGCTTCATTCTATCCACAAGAAGCACCTAAGCCAACACCATCGACCGACAACACCATCGACACATTCCTCAACACATTCGGCAATTCGAGCGAAAAAGAGCTTGAAGTGCTCAACAACCTAATATTCAATCCAGTGCCCGACTACGCCGACATACTTGCCGCCGAAGAGCAGCAAAGCATGCCGCAGCAAGGCGAAGCCACCAGCAAGAACGACGACCTCATCAATCAGTTCATTGCAAAGTCGAAAGAACACGAAGGCCACTTCCCATCCACCATCATCAAAGCCGAAAATGCTACTGCTGACAATGAAGTGGTTACCGACAAAATCGACAAGGCTGAAACCAACGACGACTCAATGTTTAGCGAAAGTTTGGCCAAAATATACATAAAACAGCACAAATATTCTAAGGCTTTGGAAATTATAACCAATATAAGTTTGAAATTTCCAGAAAAAAGTATTTACTTTGCAGACCAAATACGTTTTCTTAGAAAACTGATACTTAACGAACAAATTAAAAACAGAAAATAATATGTACGCATTTATTATCTTATTGATTATCCTCGCATCGATTCTTCTAATCGGTGTAGTGCTTATTCAAAAGTCAAAAGGTGGAGGTCTTGCATCGGGCTTTGCAAGCGGTAACCAAATGATGGGTGTTCGCAAAACTACAGATTTCATCGAAAAGGCTACATGGAGCCTTATCGGTTTCATCATCGTAATGAGCATCGTCAGCACCTATATTCCTCGTGGCGCAAGCAACGAGGCTCAGGTTACAAATGTTAAGCAAGCTCAAGAAACTCAAGCTACTCCTTTCGAAACCACTGGTAACACTCCAGCACAAGAAGCTCCATCTAAATAATAGATTCAGAGCATCGCACAATTTCGAAAAAAATATCATTAACGGTAACATTACACTATGTTGCCGTTAATTTTTATGTTGCTGCAGGTTGTTTAAAGTAATTATTCGTAACTTTGCAGTCGAAAACCACATAACTTGTCACATTATGCAAAGCAAACACCGCTATATATGCGTCTATGGCGCATCGAGCAACGATATACCCAAGGCATATATCGAAGCCGCCTACAGCCTCGGCAAATCACTTGCTGAGCGGCAATGGCGATGCATCAACGGAGCCGGCAGCGCCGGAATTATGCGCGCCGTGAGCGATGGATTTCTCGACGGCGCATCGGAAGCAGTGGGCATAATACCCAAGTTTATGGTAGATAACGGTTGGCACTACAGCCGCCTCACCCGCATAGAAGTTACCCCCGATATGCACTCACGCAAAGAGATGATGGCAAATATGTGCGAATGTGCCATAGCCATGCCAGGCGGATGCGGCACCCTCGAAGAACTCCTTGAGATTATCACATGGCGACAGCTGAAGATTTTCACCAAACCGCTCATAATTCTCAATATCGACGGATTCTACGACCCGCTGCTCGCTATGCTCGAGCGATGTGTATATCAGCACTTTATGCGCCCATCGCACACTAAACTATGGTATGTGGCAAGTAACATCGACGATGCCATCAGCTATATCGACAATTACGACGAAGAAAACCCTCTAATAATAGAAAATAAGTATTGAATCAAGATAGCATAAATATCATCAATAGCGCAGCTGCAGCCGATTCGGTCGATGTCAACGCCTTTCACTCACCCATCTATTCCGAAGGCTTCGACAACGATGCTTATCAAGATTCTGTGGTAAGCAATATGGCTAACAGCACCATACTCAGCGTGCCGTCGGGTCAGAAAAGCGACTCCTACATCAAGAGTCCTCTGCACGACACCGGCACTATGCTCCTATTCTTGCTTTCTATATTCCTTATCACCATTAGTTATCGCAAAGGTTATAAATATATCTCCGATTTCAAGAAGAACCTGTTTTCGCTCAAAAAGCGCCAAAACATCTTCGAGGAGCACAACACATTCAACGAAATTCAGATCCAGACAGCACTCATAGCCAATACCTGCATTCTCGAAGGTATTTTGATCGACTGTGCCGTGTCGCTCTACTACCCATCGGTGGTGATGAGCACCAATATCTTTGCCTACATAATATGCATGGTGGGGCTTATGGCACTGTTCTATCTGGCTCAATTATTCATATTTTTCATTCTCGGCTACGTATTTACCAATAAGAGCAACACATCACTGCTAATCAAAGGATTTAACGCCTCACAGGCGATTTTGGGACTTTTTCTCATTCCTGTGGTAGTGCTTCTTTTGGTATATCCCCACTTAGCCGACCTCATTATTTCGGCTTTTATAGTCATCTATGTGGTTTGTCGACTGCTATTTATTATTAAAGGTGCCCGCATTTTTTTCAACAATTATTACTCATTTTTCCTATTTATTTTGTACCTTTGCAGCGTCGAAATTATACCAATTAAATTGATTTATAACGGTATCATTTATTTGTTTTCACTCTTTTAATTTTACTTAATTGTGATAAAAAGAATATTAGTTTCTCAACCTCAACCTACATCAGAAAAGTCGCCATATTTTGATATAGCTAAGAATTATGATGTGGAAATCGTATTCCGCCCCTTCATCAAGGTTGAAGGCCTAACATCTAAAGAATTCCGTCAGCAAAAGATATCAATTAGCGACCACACTGCCGTAATTTTCACAGCGCGCACTGCTATCGACCATTACTTCCGCCTATGCGAAGAAATGCGCATCGAAGTGCCCGACACTATGAAATATTTCTGCGTTAGTGAAACTATTGCGCATTATTTGCAAAAATACATCGTGTATCGCAAGCGTAAAATATTCTATACCGAGACAAGCAAGATTGAGGACCTGATTCCTATTCTTGAGAAGCATAAGAAAGAAGTGTTCCTTCTTCCTATCTCAAATGTTCATAACCTCAAGGAGGCAGCCCTCGAAAACGTAGATATCAACCTCACCCGCGCTATCATGTATCGCACTGTGAGCAACGATTTCGCCCCAGACGAACGCTTCGACTTCGATACCCTTATCTTCTTCACTCCTGCCGGTATCAATTCGCTTATGTCGAATTTTCCTAACTTCGTGCAAGGCGACATCAAGATAGGTTGCATGGGCGCTTCTACCAAGAAAGCAATCGAAAATGCAGGCCTACGTCTCGATTTCGAGCCTACACCCGACTGCCCATCTATCACTGGTGCCCTCGAGAACATTATCAAGAAAGAAAACAAAAAGAAAAAATAAACTCTCCCATATATATCTTGTAAAGTGGTAGACTTTTCATAATTATTTATTATTCACCACAATAATTATAAAAAATCTACCACTTTATTATTTATTTTAACTTTTACACATATCACCTACTATTTCATCAAACATACCACCGGCGAGATATATCGCATTTCGCAACTATAAATATAATATATCATCCCATAAAGACACAAATACCAAGTTTTTTTTATAATTTTATCGGTTGAAATTATGAAGAAAATTATTTTAATAATTATCGCAATAGTAGTTTTTTTTATGAGCATATGCATAAAAGCATCTGCCCAAAGTCCTTATGCCGTGTTTGGAGACAACTCAAAAATACTTGAAGCAAAGAAAGAACCGGCACCTGATATATATAGTTATGAATTTTATGTCTCTTTTATATCATATTCCAGGAAGTAGCTACTTTAATCATTCAAGGAACAGAGTTGTAAAGCCACTTTCAAATACATACCAATTCTATATATGGAAATCAAAAAAATAATCATATTATTGATAATAGAAATATTTGTTACTTTTTTACTATTTCTATTTAGCGACAATTCTCAATACAAACAAATAGGCGATACTAACTTCTATTTACTTCCTAATGAGATTGGGCAAGAATCGTTTCTTTATCATAATGGAGGAAAAGAAGGCGTGTTTTATCCCATTTATCACAAAGGATTCGTTCATGATGTATACTGGAATAAGCAATACATTATAATCAAATGCAATAAAAATAATGAAGAAAATTGGTATATAATAAGAAATATCGAAGTTTACGATTATTCAAAATTTAATATTCACCATTATTTGAAAGATAGCGATTATAAAAGAGCCTTAGATTCATTGTTGATAGATGAACTAAGAATGGAGCATACAAATGGAACTATTCCGTGGAGTTTGCATCTATAAAGT